>NZ_LKDX01000023.1:0-72227 GCF_001401795.1 Pseudoalteromonas sp. P1-26
ATTATAGGGAGATCCGAATTGAGATCAACTGTTTTTTGAAGTTTTTATGAAAAAAATGACTGTTCGCGCAAAATACGAACGAAACGGGTAAAAATAGCACTAAAAAAGGCCCTGAAGGGCCTTTTAACGTTATTTTACTATGAGCTTCCAACCTACTTTTGCTTGTAGCTTGGACTCTAGTTGCAGTTCACTGGCCATTAATGGGTGATATTTTAACCAATCACCATCAAATGTCAGTGTGAGGGTGTTTTCATTAACACTGAGATCTATCGCTGGTAGTACATCATCTTGGCGACGCATTGATAAGATCACAGCGATCCGTACTACCCTTGTTAAACATTCTGCGAGTACTTGATGACAGCCTAAGTGAGCAAAGCTGTTTTTAACAAGATCAGCACGATGTTCACAAGCAACAGCGGTAATTAGTTTATGCTCAGATTGCGAGAAACCTGGCATATCAGTGTTTTCTATAATGTAAGCTGTGTGCTTATGATAAAGCTTGTACTCTATTAGTAAGCCAATCTCGTGCAATTTTGCTACTGTTCTTAGTAATGCGATTGCATTTTCATCGATTGATTGCCATTGCCCCATCACACTTTTTGCCAACTGCTCTGCAAGTTGCGCAACCCGACAAGCCTGTTTTTGATCTACATGATAGCGATTCATTAAACCATCAACTGTACGCTTGCGGATGTCGTGGTTATGAAGCTCTGGCACCATGCTATATAAAACGCCTTCACGCAATGCACCGCGAGCAAGACCCATTTGTCTTATATCTAGCGATTCAAATAAGGCGATCAATATAGCGAGACCAGAAACAAACACTAGACGACGCTCTTCACTCAAGCCTGGAAGCTCAAGATCAGCAATCGTTTCAAATTGCACTGATTGCTCTTTAATAGCGATAAGTTTATCAAGCGTTATAAGCTCATCTTGGTTTTGTGCAACCATTATCTCTTGAATCGCTTGAACTGTGCCTGACGCACCGCTCGCAATTTGCCATCCGGTTGCTTGGTATTCATCGACAATTTCAGCAACCACTTCACTTGCAGCTTTAATTGCAGCAGCAAAGTTTTCGTTACTGAGCTTTTGATCTTTGAAGTAGCGTTCTAGGAAGGTAACACAGCCCATGTGTAGGCTTTTATAATGCAGTGCATCAAAACCCTGACCGATAACAACCTCGGTACTGGCTCCGCCAATATCGATAACCAGTTGTTTACCGCTGCAAGCTGAGGTATGAGCCACGCCTTTATAGATTGTCTTAGCTTCTAGCTCACCACTGATAACATTGATTTTATGACCAAGGATCTGTTCAGCTTTATGCTTGAATACATCAGCATTGCTAGCAAGACGTAAAGTTGCGGTCGCAACAATTGTGATGTTTTTCTGTGGTATGTCTTGCAGACGTTCAGCAAACAAGGCTAGGCATTCCCAACCTCGTTGCATGGCTTCAGTGCTAAGGACGTTGTTTTCATCAAGCCCTGCAGCAAGCCTTACTTTACGTTTGACTCGACCGATCGTTTGTAGACCGCCAGCAATCGATTTAGCGATCAGCATATGAAAGCTATTTGATCCTAAGTCGATTACTGCATACACATTTTTTTGCGGTTGAAGTTGCCCCACCGTTCAAAAACCTCTAGTTACTACTAAGTCTTCAACAACGGCCGTTTATTACGACCGTGATTTCTGGTAACTATTATTTGGTCGACGTCCGTTGTTATTACGATTACGTGGGCCTGTAGAATAGTTCCGCTTTTTCTGAATAGTAGGCTTAGTTAAATCATCAAGCAATGCACTTTTATCATAATGTGATAATGGAATGCTGTGTTCTATATATTGCTCAATTTCGTGGAGATTATAGGCATACTGTTCACAGGCAAAGCTAATAGCGTGTCCTGATGCACCAGCACGTCCGGTACGACCAATACGGTGTACATAGTCTTCACAATCATCTGGCAAATCAAAATTAAATACATGACTTACTTCTGGGATATGCAAACCACGAGCTGCAACGTCTGTTGCTACTAAAAAGTCTAAATCGCCTTTGGTAAATTGAGCCAAAATTGATTGACGCTTTTTCTGGTTTACATCACCGGTTAATAATCCAACTCGGTGACCATCAGCTTTCATCCATGCATAAACATTCTCACAACTGTGTTTCGTATTTGCAAACACAATCGCTTTATCTGGCCATTCTTCTTCTATTAAAGTTAACAGTAACTTAATTTTGTCATCTTGTGATGGATGGAACAGCTCTTCCTGAATACGCTTACCTGTTTTTACATCAGGCTCGACTTGTACATGCTCAGGGTTAGTCATATGTTCAAACGCTAATTCCTGCACGCGATAAGACAAGGTTGCAGAGAATAATAGGTTTAAACGCTCAGACGTTTCTGGCATACGTCTAAACATATAACGAATATCTTTTATGAAGCCTAAATCGAACATACGATCTGCTTCATCAAGCACTACAACCTCGATTTCATTGAGGGTATAACAGCCCTGTTTATATAAATCGATTAGGCGTCCAGTAGTGCCAATTAAAATATCAACGCCTTTTTCTAGTTGTGCACGTTGTTTTTCGTAATCTTCGCCACCATATACTAATCCTAAGTTAAGATTACAGTGTGGCGCTAAAATTTTTGCATCTTTGTGTATCTGAATCGCCAGCTCCCTTGTTGGGGCCATGATCAGGGCTCTTGGATGTTTACTAGATGCTTTGCTAGATTGTAATAACCGATGGCACGTGGCAGTTAAAAACGCCAACGTTTTGCCTGTACCTGTTTGCGCTTGGCCCGCAATATCGCGGCCTTCACAAATAAAAGGTAGGCATTTCGCTTGAATGGGTGTGCAATATTCAAACCCATTTTCGGTTAAACCGGCAACCACTTCCGGTGCGATAGCAAAGTCTGAAAACTTTTTATCGGTCAAATGTGTCTTAGTCATAGCGTTTAAGCATAACGTTTAAACTTGCAATAAGAAACAAGAGTGTTTAAATACGCATTAAATATTTCGCCTAACTAATCGGAGATCGCAATGAGCGAGAAAATTATTCAATTAACTGACGATAGCTTTGAAGCTGACGTACTACAATCAGACAAACCTGTACTTGTTGATTTTTGGGCTGAATGGTGCGGACCTTGTAAAATGATCGCCCCTATTCTTGACGAAGTAGCTGGCGAGTTTGATGGCCGAGTTACCGTTGGTAAACTTAACATCGACCAAAATGCAGGCACACCACCAAAGTTTGGTATCCGTGGTATCCCTACATTACTTCTTTTCAAAGATGGTCAAGTTGCAGCAACTAAAGTTGGTGCACTTTCTAAAACTCAATTAGTAGAGTTTTTAGAAAACAACATCTAATGAAAATATAAAAAAAGGGCTTTTTGCCCTTTTTTTAGCTTTATTTTGTTTAAAGACTGGACGCCTTGCTAGTGACCTGCTAGTTTATAAAGCCAACTAATCCTTAGTTATACCAACAAACCTCACTCATGTATCAAACGATGATTTTGAGTATGACAATTGTAATAAAGAACCCACCAATATGCATTTACGCGAATTAAAAGACAAGTCTATCAAAGAGCTTGTAAACTTAGCTGAGTCCATGGGGCTCGAAAACGTAGCCCGTTTAAGAAAACAAGACATTATTTTCGCCATCCTTAAAGCGCACGCTAAAAGCGGTGAAAATATCTATGGCGGCGGTGTACTAGAGATCTTACAAGATGGTTTTGGTTTCTTAAGATCATCTGAAGCATCTTACTTAGCCGGCCCAGATGATATTTATGTATCACCGAGTCAAATCCGTCGATTCAGCATGCGTACTGGTGACTCAATTTCAGGCCTTATTCGTCCACCTAAAGACGGTGAACGTTACTTCGCACTATTAAAAGTAAATGAAGTAAACTTCGACAAACCTGAAAATTCTCGCACAAAAATCCTATTTGAAAACCTTACCCCACTGCACGCAAACGAACGTTTACGTATGGAGCGTGGTAACGGTAGTACTGAAGACATCACAGCACGTGTACTTGATTTAGCCTCACCAATTGGTAAAGGCCAACGTGCACTTATCGTTGCGCCGCCAAAAGCCGGTAAAACGATGCTACTGCAAAACATTGCGCAATCAATCAGCTATAACCAACCTGATTGTGAGCTAATGGTACTTCTAATCGACGAACGTCCAGAGGAAGTTACAGAGATGCAGCGCCTTGTAAAAGGTGAAGTAGTTGCTTCAACGTTTGATGAGCCTGCAAGCCGTCACGTTCAAGTTGCTGAGATGGTAATTGAAAAAGCGAAGCGCCTGGTTGAGCACAAAAAAGACGTGGTTATCTTACTTGATTCAATCACACGTCTTGCTCGTGCCTACAATACCGTAATCCCATCATCAGGTAAGGTATTAACTGGTGGTGTTGATGCAAACGCATTACACAAACCAAAACGTTTCTTTGGTGCAGCTCGTAACGTAGAAGAAGGCGGTAGCTTAACAATTATCGCAACAGCTCTTATCGATACTGGTTCGAAGATGGACGAAGTTATCTACGAAGAGTTCAAAGGTACAGGTAACATGGAATTACACTTAAATCGTAAGATTGCTGAAAAGCGTGTATTCCCAGCGATTGACTTTAACCGCTCAGGTACGCGTCGCGAAGAATTACTAACCAAACCTGATGAACTACAAAAGATGTGGATCTTACGTAAGATCGTTCATGAGATGTCAGAAATTGATGCCATGGAATTCTTAATTGATAAGCTTTCAATGAGCAAAACCAATGACGAGTTCTTTGACTCAATGAAACGTCAGTAACTATTCCTAGTTTTTAAAAAATGCCTGTTTAATACAGGCATTTTTTTTGCGTAAAACTAAGGACATAACACCTTAAAAGTTATACTTTTACAGAATAAGTTTATTGGTAATTAACAGAAATTTGTTCTATACATTATAGGATTAAAGGTAAGGACCCCTCAATGACTCGCATTAAAGTAGCTGTAGCTCTATTCTTAATAAGCTTACTTAGTTGTATTGCTAGTTTTACCGTATTTGAATTATCTGCAGCAGCAATGGTTGTATTTGCACTAATTGTTGTCGTTCCTTGGCTTGCTTTGATTGGCTACGTTTATACGACTGAGCACAAACAACAAGATCACCTAAGTTTTTTTGTTTCTAACATTACTTCTGAGCAAGGCATCGATTTCACTTTCCGTTTTGACGAAAATGATCGTCAATTACCACAAGCTTGTCATGCCCTAAATGCAAGTCTGACGATAGTTGAGCACATGCTTGGCGAAATATACTCGTCATCTGCCCGCTTATTACCTATGGCTGATGCACTTCGTGATACCTATGCATCGATGACTCAAAAAGCCACCATACAAGATGCTCATGGTATTGATTTAGCAGATACCATTACCCGCACCATTGAAGTATCGAAAGAGCTAGATAGAAGTTTAGAACAAATTTTTAATTCAGTATCTGATGCCACCAAATCAGTACAACAAACCCGTTTAGACACAGATAAAAGCCAGGCGAGTCTTATCAAGCTTGCCGATAATATTAACCTCACCAGTGAGCAGATTATTTTACTTAAGCAAGATAGTGATGCGATTGGCTCAGTTATTGATGTTATCAATAGTATTGCCGAACAAACTAATTTACTTGCGCTAAATGCTGCTATTGAAGCTGCGCGTGCTGGCGAGCAAGGGCGTGGCTTTGCGGTAGTCGCTGATGAAGTAAGAAACCTGGCTGCCCGCACCAGTAAATCAACACAAGAAGTGCGTGAGATGGTAGCTAAAATTCAGCACAGTACAGAGCAAGCATATCAATTAATGCAAACCGCACTGAAAGAAACCGAGCGCACGGTTGAGCTATCTGAGGCATCAACTAAAGAAACCAATAAAATTGAACAAGCGATGCTAGAAATTAATGCGTTTTCTGAGAGTGTTCATGAGCAGGTGGCGATGCAAAGCCAAATGTCAGATGAAGCACAAACCAGTATTGATGCAATGGTTGAGCTCAATTCCGATGCTCTTTCAAGTTCACAAATACAAGCTGTATCGAGTAAAGACTTGGTTCGCCTTGCCCATACCTTAGACGATAAGCTTTCGATGTTTCATATTACACCACCAGAAACCGATCACGAACAGCGCATCGATCGCTCACGCTTCGATACCAATCAAGAAATTGAAAAAATTCAAGACGGTGATATTGAACTGTTTTGATCAACCGAAGCATTATGTAGTTGCTCAAGTAGCTGAGCAACTAAGCTTGTTAAGTCAGTAAGCTTATCTTGCTTTAATGCCGACTCAAGTGCCATTGCACTCATCGCAACGTCATCTAACTCAAACATTTTAGCCGCGCCACCTATACGGTGAGCATCCTGCTGTAAATTAAACAATTCATAAGCTGCAAGGTGCTGTTGTATTAATGCGCTTTCATGCTCAAAGCTATTGATAAAGCTTGCCACTAAGTCACTCATATCATGCTGGGACTTAGTTGTGGCACTGTCTTTTTTGCAATGCTTAGCAAGTTGCGTGTAAAACACTTTTTTATCAATCGGTTTAGCAAGGTAACCTGTAAAACCAGCTTCAAGGTAACTGTCGATTTCGTGGCTAATTGCATTAGCCGTTAATGCATACACAGGCTGGGTAAAGCCACATTCTTGTAATAGCTTGAGCGCCTGTAAGCCATCCAATACTGGCATTTGAATATCCAGCAGCACCACATCAGGGAATTCCTTGAGACAATGCTCAACAGCTTGCTCACCATTTTCAACCGCAATCACCTCAAGGCCCATCGACTCTAAATAACGAGAAATTAAACGGCGGTTATCGGGATGATCTTCAGCAAGCAGCACTTTACCAGACAATCCCTTTGTTACTGGCTGCACAAACTTTGCAAGCTCAACTGTTTCCGTGCTTGGTGTATGCTCTTTACACGGCAAGTAAAACGAAAATATGCTGCCTTTATTTAGCTCACTTTCAACACTGATATAGCCACCCATCATCATCGCAAGCTGTTGCGATAGGCTTAAACCAAGCCCGGTGCCCCCAAAGCGACGGCTGATGCTATTGTCGCCTTGCCTAAAACATTCAAAGATTTGCTTAAGCTGCTCAGCGTTCATACCAATACCGGTGTCAGTTACACGAAACCATACGCCTTGCTCCACTTTATAGACTTTTAACTCTACTTCACCTTGATTGGTGAATTTAATTGCATTCGCGCATAGATTTATAAGAATCTGTTTAATGCGGGTAAAGTCGAGCTGACTGTAAAACTGTTCGCCAAGCTCATTATGAAATGAAAAGTTCAGCCCTTTATCTTTGGCTTGACCACTAAGCATAGAATGAACATCAGTAAGTAATCGAACTAAATCACCTTCCTTTAGGCTTAACTCTAGCTTGTTAGCTTCGATTTTACTGATATCAAGTACGTCATTAATCAGCTCTTTTAAGTGATCGCTTTGTTTTTGAATAACAGCCAGCTCATCGTTTAACTGCTCTGGTTTATAATAACCATTCATAAGATTATCGGTTTGGCCTAGGATTGCAGTTAAAGGTGTACGAATTTCATGGCTAATATTTGCTAAAAACTGACTTTTAATTTCATTAGCGCTGCGTAGTTGATCTGCGGTTTCTTCAAGCTCTTTGGTTCGTTTAGCAACCATTAACGAAAGTTGCTCTTTTGCCCCTTTTTCAATATTACGGCGATAAATAGTAATCCCCGTCACCACTATCATCACAAACAAGATAAATAGCATAATGCCCAACTGACGTTGTTTAGACATTTCGAGCTCTTGCACATTCTGTAGCTGCTTTAATTCAACAATTTCTTGATTAAGCTGACTTGCTTGGATTTGGCTTTGCAGCTCACCCATAGACTTTAATAATTTTAGGCTTTGCTCGCTTTTGAAAGCGCGAACAAACTCATCAAAACTAGCAACGGCTGCTGCATAGTCACCCTTACCTGACTTAATCAGGGCCATCATTCCGGCGCCGTCTTGTACTCTCAAATCATCTTTATATTGTTTAGCCATAAAAACTGAGGTAGTCAGAGTGGCCTCAGCTTCAGTGAGCTTTCCTTGTAATAACTCAATTTTTGCTTGCGACAATAAGCCAGCTAGCTCTAATGTTTTATTATCAATTCTTTTTGCAAACTCAACGGCTTTTTCTGCATGACTTAAGGCAAGCTCTAAATCACCGGTGCGCAAATACACATTAGCAATATTAGCGTGGCGTGAAGAGAGAAAGTAAGCGTTATTTGTTTCTTGGTAGTAGCGCAAGGCACGCTGATAGTAGTGTAAAGAAAGTTGATACTGGCCAAGCTCAGAGTAAGCCACTCCCATATTGCCATACGACTGAGCAACGCCATCTTCATCACCTAATTTTTGGAAAATCTCTAGCGTTTCTCGATACATATCAAGCGCAATATCATAGCTCGACAAACGAATATAAATACCCGCTATATTGTGTAAAATATCGGCTTTATCTTGCTCGCTACCATACTCTTCATATATTTCTTTCGCTTCTTTGTAATATTTAAGTGCTTGATCCATATTGAACATGTCAAAGTAAGCAAGGCCAATATTACTGAGTAAGTTTGCTTCGGCAATTGGCTCTGGTAGTTTTTCTGCAACGCTTAATGCCTTGCTATACGCAAGCACAGCTTGTTGCATCAAGCCTTGATAATAATAAGTGACGCCTTGCATTTTTAGACTACGAAAATAGCGATTTGGCGTTGCTGTAAAACTTGTTGCTTGCTCAGCCAATTGGTAGTTTTTCACAGCCGCCGAGAAATTACCTTTATCTAGAGCAAAGTCGGCAAGCTGCATGTATATATCGAGGCTTAGTTCTTGATTTGTCGTACTTTGGTTAAGCAGCTTTTTGGCAAGCTGTTGCTTTTCTTGCCATTGCTTGGATTGGCTAAATTGCTCAAGTAGCGAAGTGGATGCAAAGCTAGACTGCGAAACAAACAAACTACAGCTGAACAATAAAGCAGTGAGCAAGCTTACACGCAGTGATGTGAACATATGGCGAAATCCCTTAAAATCAACTTAGCCTGAAAATGAAGTTATTTAAGCTCGGCTAAATGCATTCCCTAGTATCTAAAAACATTAGCGTAGTTTCAAAAAAGCAGCTGTGATAGCGTATACCACTGTAGATTACACTAAAGATAGGCTTGCGAACAATGGTTAACCCACTGATTGATGAGATTTTTTACCTTCTTTTGGAACAGCCTATTTGGAAGGTTCATACGCTTGCCTGCGCACTTAGTGAATCAGGAAAAATAGAGCAATTAGACAATGACCCACAAAAAGATCTGTTTAAACGCAACTTTTTAGTTATGAATGGTCTTTATCAACTACAAGCACAACTTGCACCTGAGCAACAGCTACAGATTGCGTCACTTCACATTGAACTTGTTAGTAAGCAAACGGGTAACGCATTAGAAAGTCATGACCCACTACGGGATTACTATTTAGATTGGCAAAACTTTGATACAACGAGCGATGAAATAGATGCGTTGTTAAGTGATTTTTGGCAGCGTTTTTCGTCATTTAGCCCAAACAAGGGCATTCACTCATTACCTCAGCAGCAGCTATTAGAATTACAACAGGCGTGGCAGCTACCTACTGATTTTTCAGAAAAACAGTTACAAAAGCGTTGGCGACAACTGGCATTAAAACACCACCCAGACCGCCAAGGCTGTGCAACTGAGTTTAAGAAAATACAACTCGAATATGCGCAACTTAAAGCAAGCTGCTCATAACTCAACAATTTACCTGCTCAAACGTCGCGCACGGATCTTGCGTTTTTTAATATTACCTTCAGTCAATTTACGTAACGCAGGTTTTGCAGCAGCTCGCTCAACAGCAATAAAGGCCACATTATCAAGTACGTTAATTTTACCTACCTGATGACCGGCAACTCCCTCTTTGCCTGTTAATGCACCTAAAATATCACCGGCACGAATTTTTTGCTTCTTGCCAGCATCAATCATAATGGTTGCCATGGTTGGCTTATAAGCGGGCTTTTCTAGCAAGCTAAATGGCGGAATTGGTTCAGGGTCAAAATCACGCTCGTAGTGGTCGCCAATTTGTGCCACTTTAAATTGCTCAGCTTCACCATAAATAGAACATGCAATACCCTTTTTACCTGCTCGACCAGTACGGCCAACACGGTGTACATGGGTTTGTGGGTCATGCGCTAGGTGGTAATTCACTACCATGTCCATATCGTTGATATCTAAGCCACGCGCGGCAACATCCGTTGCAACAAGAATACAGGCGCTTTTATTAGCAAAGCGAATTAAAGTACGCTCACGTTCACGTTGATCTAAATCACCGTGTAAGGCAACAGCACTAAACCCTTCAGCATAAAGATCATCACAAATCTGCTGTGTTTCAACCTTGGTGTTACAAAAAACCACACAGCTTTCTGGTTGGAACTTCAACAACAACAGCTTCAATGTATTAAAGCGCTGTTTATTATTATCTAGCTTGTAAAAGTATTGCTTGATTGTGCTTTTTGTTTGCTCTTCTTCTACCTTAATCATTTCTGGGTTGCTAAGCACTCGCTCAGCTATCGCAGCAATTGATTTTGGATAAGTCGCACTAAACAATAATGTTTGGCGTTGGGTAGGAATGCACTCAACAATAGCATCAAGGGTATCCTGAAAACCCATGTCTAGCATTTGATCAGCTTCATCTAACACTAGGGTCTCGACATCATCTAAACGCAATGTGCCTTTGCGAATATGGTCATCAACACGACCAGGAGTACCAACTATGATATGCGCACCATGCTCTAATGAGCCAATTTGTGGACCAATAGAGACACCACCACATAAAGTTAAAACTTTAATGTTATGAATACCACGGGCAAGCTTACGAACTTCTTCAGCTACCTGCTCTGCTAACTCTCGGGTTGGACATAAAATGAGAGACTGAATACGAAAGCGTTTCACATTTAACTTAGCCAGCACACCTAAACTAAATGCAGCCGTTTTACCCGACCCCGTTTTGGCTTGGGCAATAATATCTTTGCCTTGCAAGATCACTGGCAAACTTTGCGCTTGCACTGGCGTCATTTGCGTATAACCTAAAGTTGATAAGTTATCGGTTAACTCTCGCGGCAAAGCCAAAGATGAAAAAGCAGTAGCAGTCACAGTAATATTCCAAACTTGATAATTGAGGGACATCCTCGAAGATGCTGTGGATCATAGCAGAGAATGTGCTGTTTCTCTAAACGAAAACACTGTTCAGCATATTTAATTCATATTTGCTTACAGTTTGCTGCTTTCTAACTCTCTGCATTTGTTCTAGTTTATTGATAGCAACCTTCAGGAAGAAACTATGCTTCTATTTAATACCGCTGCAGCTGATGTTTTCTATAAAAAACAAAAAACGTGCCCTCACTGTCATAGTGAACATTATTCTTTAAGCAATCACAGTAAAGTTTTGCGCTTTACTATTTTGCCCATCATGCCACTTTCTATTAATTATCAAAGACAATGTGATGACTGTGGCTATGTTACTCCTGCACCTTGGTATTCACTGCCCGCCTTAGAGTTAGCGTCGTTTATAAAATACTTTATTGGCCTATTCATTATCGTTTACCTATTAACAAATGCATTAATCGGTGCGAATGAACAAACTGAAAATGAGCAAAATTACTTAAACGAGCCAAAGTTATTTGATACCTATTTTGTCTATTCAGATAAATTTACTGGCAAACCAAAACGTATTAACAACTTAAAAGTAGCTCAGCTCGTTGAATTTGATGACAAGGACATGACTTTTAGAGTTGCTAACTACACTTACAAATACAATAAAGACATCGAAATTGCCATGCGTACCAGCATGCTAGTTCAAGATGATTACTTTTCTAGTAAAACCCTGACTTTCAGTAAGTCACAAATACAGCAGCTTTATGATGAAGGCAGCATTTATAAAATTATGCGACCTGAGCTTTATAGTTTATTTGGTGGTTTTGTTATGCACCCCCCTAGGCCTAAGCCTTTATATACGGGCGTTAAGCTCGATAAACATAATCAGGAAGGGATTACTTACTTCAAAGATGGCTTATACGAGGAAGCGTTGAAAAGTTTTACTCTGTCTGCGGAAGATGGTTATGCATGGGGGCAATTAAACTTGGGTCAGATGTATCGTGATGGCCAAGGGACAGAAGTGAATAACGAAAAAGCAGCTTACTGGCTCAACAAAGCTACCTTACAAGGGAATCCTAAAGCAAAGATTGAGCTCGCAGAGCTATGCTTGAGTTACGATTGTAGTAAATTGAATACTCAATAATCTATTACCCATAAATATCACACATAAGAAACCAGCCTAATTATATGGTTCTCACTATTTACTTTGGATTTGTTATGTTATAACATTTTTGTACTGACGTAGTATTTATACTCTTTTAAAGCCGAGTTACTCTCCCTGCTCTGCTTTTGAGATTACGCAGCCTGATGAAAGAATCATCTTTTGAGTTTGTATAACTTGAAGGAAGACCTTGCACACTAGCACGCTTACGTTCCCGTGCTAAATCCTTGCCGGCGAGCTTGCTCGCCGGCACTTTTCTTTTAAAGCTTTAAATGATCATCTAAGAAAGCCAATACTTTTTTATAGTAAAGAGTGCGGTGCTCTTCTTTATAAAAACCGTGGCCTTCATCATCTAGAATAGTGATTTCATATGGGTGCTTAGCTTTTTTCAACGCTGCTTCTAATGATTCTGCTTGCTCAATTGGCGCACGTTCATCTTCACCACCATGCACAATAAGCACAGGTGCTTTTAGCTTATCGACATTATAAGCAGGCGAGAATGCTTTTAACTCAGCCTCATCTGTACCAATCACTGTTTTTAGGAAATTAACACCATAGCTTCGGGCTTGCGTGTCACCTTCTTCATACATAAGAGGCAAGTCGTAAACCCCCATCAGGCCAATTGCACACTTGAACATATCCGGCTCGATAATCGCGCTTTGTAGTGCTGAGTAACCACCGAAGCTGGTTCCCATAATACAAATATTATCTTTATCAACTGTGCCGTCATTAATTAATAGTTTCACACCATCAATAATGTCGTGTTGAATATTTTGCCCCCACTGGCGATAGCCAGCTTCTTGGAAGTTCATACCAAACCCTTTCGAGCCTCGGAAGTTAACCTTTAATACCGCCATACCTTTATTGGCTAACATTTGTACTTCTGGATCGTAGCCCCAGTTATCACGTGCAATTGGGCCACCATGTGGCATAACAACTAAAGGTAAGTTTTTCTCAACTTTGCCATTTGGCACAGTTAAATAAGCAAGAATTGTTAAACCATCGCGGCTTTTAAAACGCAGTGGTGTGGTTTGCGCCATATCTTTTTGGTTTATCCAGCCACGCGCAGAGAATAACGCTCGTAATTTATTGGTATTCGCGTCATATAGATAATATTGCCCAGGGTTTATATCGCTCGATGCGAAAATAATATTTTTTGAATCATCTTCTGTACTGCTAACTAGCTGTACTTGACTGCCTGGCAGTGCGCCCAATAAATCTTTAAGACGCTGCGATTTAGGCGAATTGCTATCAACAAACGCATAGCTTGGGTAGTCAGCCTCGGTTTCTATGGCAAATAACTCTTTAGAGATTTCATCAACCCAAATATGTGACGGTGAAACATGCTTATCTTGAAAGATTTTCGTCACTTCTTTGGTTTTTAGGTTAATCTTAATAAGGCTTTCTGCTTCTCCACCCTTTGATGCAGTGGCATATACAGACTCGCCAGATTTATCAAATGCCTTTAATGAAATATCGGTGTAATTAATACCTTCTAAATCGAGCTCTTTCCAAAAACCGCCTTCGGGCTCTCGTACATGAAGTGTCGCATTGAGGTAATCGTCACTTGATTCAGCGATACGAACGTTACCATCATGGTCCGTTAGAAATTCACCCATAGGTGCTGGTGATCGCGTAATTAAAGTGCGCAGACCGCGATATACATCGACTTCATAAACAACGGTAGTTGGTTCATTGGTTGCAGTCCACGGGTAAGTGACAACCAAAACTTTTTTATCATCATGAAGTAAGGGATCTAAAAGGTATGACGTTCCTTGAACTGGTGTTTGCTTTTTTAACCGAGTACCAGTTTGCTGTTCACCATGGTAACCAATTACGTATGCGCCACGGCTACCATCGACGTTCACGGCAAATAACTCACCATAATAAATAGGGGTATCTTGCCAACCTTTTAAATACTCTTTTTCAAGAATAACACGCTCGTTGTTAACCCAATGGTATTCGCCAACCTGTGCATTACCCGGAAAAGCAACCGCATGGGTTACTGCAAACTTGGTTGTATCAACAATGATGAGTGAATTTTTACCTTCGTGTTTTTTTATAGCTGCGACGTAGTTGCCATCAGGAGAGATAGTTACACGACTAAAGTCATTACCTTTACTAAAGTCTTCTACTGATAATTTTGCAGGTTTAGCGAAGCTGGTAAATGATAGCGTAAATAACGCTAGTCCCAGCACAAAAGTGAGATATCGAGACATGATTAACTCCATTTAACGATTTAATTATTATTTTTAACTGAGCAATAATAAAGCAAAGACCCTATATTTGCTACAAAAATTTAACAAAACAACCCAATAATGGATGCTATTTAGCGACGAATTTTGTGCCAAAGTTCAACCACTAACACAACGATAACCCCGGCAATAACGCCTAATAAACCATCAAATATAATCGGCGTAGCCAGCTCACCCGTTTTACCAAGTAAACCCGTAATAAACTCTGTGCTGCCTTGCTGGGCGTGATGTAAAACGGGGATCCCATGTACCAATATGCCTCCGCCAACTAAAAACATAGCAACCGTTCCTGCAAAGGCTAAAAAGCGCATTAACTTAGGCGCTGCAGCAAGTAAAAACTTACCTACTAACTCTTTAAACTTACCGCCACTTTGCTGCGCTTTTTGCAGTAAATACAAACCAGCATCATCTAGTTTAACAATCCCTGCAACTAACCCATACACGCCAATGGTCATAATAATTGCTATTACACTAAGCACTAAAGCTTGATTCACCAGTGTAGCGCCAGCAACCGTGCCTAGCGTTATCACGATAATTTCTGCTGAGAGGATAAAATCAGTGCGGATCGCCCCTTTCACTTTTTGCTTTTCGTATTCTTGTAAGTCTTGTTGTTCAGCCAGAGTTTCATCTTCTTGTTGAGCATAACCAAACAGCTTTTCGATAATTTTCTCTGCACCTTCAAAGCACAAAAACAGCCCGCCAACCATTAACAGCGGAGTAATTAACCAAGGCAACCAAACACTAATCAATAATGCTGCGGGCACTAAGATGGCTTTGTTAATAAACGAGCCTTTTGCCACAGCCCAAACCACAGGCAACTCTCTATCGGCAGTTACCCCTGTGACTTGCTGAGCATTAAGAGCCAGATCATCACCTAACACCCCTGCTGTTTTTTTTGTTGCGACTTTACTCATCGTCGCAATGTCGTCTAAAAGTGTTGTAATATCATCAAGTAAGGTTAGTAAATTTGTGCCTGCCATGGTGGTTCCTTGCCCATTAAATACACTATCAACATAACTTATCCTGCCATTTTCACCAACGGTTAATTTTTCTTTGTTAGGCTTATAGCTCATTCAAAAATAGAGGTGTTTCTATGATTAAACCACTTCTCTCAGGGCTCGCTTTAGTTACCTTGTGCGCGTGTGCTGAGCAAAGTGCACCAAGCAATTATCTGTGCGATGAGACCCTCAGCGCCAGTATTGTTGAATACAGTGATGAGGAAGCAAGACTGACATTTAAGGAGAGTGAATTTTTACTCAATCGCCAAGTAAGCGGCTCAGGGGTTAAATACAGTGCCGATAATGTGCTGTTTTGGTCTAAAGGCGATGAAGCCATGCTGATTTTAAAAGGTAAAAAGTACCAATGTAGCTTAACTCAGTAATAGCAAAAGCTTTGCTTGCGAAATTAGCTTAATCAGTGGTTTTGAGTATAATAGCGACAGTTTATTCAGCGTTTAAGCGGCTATAATGAAATACAAAGATCTTCGCGAATTTATCGAGTTATTAGAACAAAAAGGTGAATTAAAACGGATCAAACAAGAAATTGATCCTTACCTTGAAATGACCGAAATTGCCGACCGTACTTTACGTGCCGAAGGCCCAGCTCTGTTATTCGAAAACCCTAAAGGCCACACTATTCCCGTTCTTGCCAACCTTTTTGGTACGCCTAAGCGCGTTGCAATGGGCATGGGGCAAGATGATGTTAGTGAACTGCGCGAAGTGGGTAAGTTATTAGCTTTTCTAAAAGAGCCTGAGCCACCAAAAGGCATTAAAGAGGCACTAGGGCAAATCCCAGTATTCAAACAAGTACTGAATATGCCAGCTAAAGAAGTAAAAAAAGCGCCTTGTCAGCAAGTTATACTTGAAGGCGATGATGTTGATTTAACTAAGTTACCTATCCAACATTGCTGGCCAGGTGATGCTGCTCCCTTGATCACATGGGGTCTAACGGTTACCAAAGGGCCTTATAAAAAGCGCCAAAACTTAGGTATTTACCGTCAGCAGCTATTGGGTAAAAACAAAATTATTATGCGTTGGCTATCGCACCGCGGTGGCGCATTAGATTTTCGTGAATGGTGTAAAGAGCACCCAGGCGAACCTTACCCTGTATCTGTCGCATTAGGTGCCGATCCTGCGACAATCCTAGGCGCTGTAACACCAGTACCAGACACCCTAAGCGAATATGCATTTGCTGGTTTACTACGCGGTAGTAAGACTGAAGTTGTTAAATCGGTTTCAAATGACCTACAAGTGCCTGCTACCGCAGAGTTCGTACTTGAAGGTTATATTATGCCGGGTGAAACAGCACCAGAAGGCCCTTATGGCGATCACACCGGTTACTACAACGAAGTAGACGAGTTTCCGGTGATGACGGTCACTCACATTACACATCGTGAAAACCCAATTTATCACAGCACTTACACTGGCCGTCCACCAGATGAGCCAGCAGTACTCGGGGTTGCTCTGAACGAAGTGTTCGTACCAATTCTGCAAAAGCAATTCCCTGAAATTGTAGATTTTTATCTGCCACCTGAAGGCTGTTCTTATCGTATGGCTGTGGTCACCATGAAAAAACAATACCCGGGTCATGCTAAGCGCGTAATGATGGGGGTGTGGTCTTTCTTGCGTCAATTCATGTATACCAAGTTCGTGATTGTTTGCGATGATGATGTAAACGCACGCGACTGGAACGACGTAATTTGGGCCATTACCACACGTATGGACCCTGCTCGCGATACGACGATGATCGAAAACACGCCAATTGATTATTTAGATTTTGCATCGCCAGTTTCTGGCCTTGGCTCAAAAATGGGCATGGATGCGACTAATAAATGGCCTGGCGAAACAGATCGTGAATGGGGTGAGCCCATTGTCATGGATCCAAAAATCAAAGAACGTGTTGATGAATTATGGGACAGCTTAGATATTCTCTAGGCTGTGACTATGTTAAACTGCTCAAAATTTAACGGTTATGAGTGCGATTCATAACCGAATTTGCTTCTGTGCTTATAAAGGTAAACTATGCAAACACTACTCGCTGACGTTGTTGCGATCAGCCCGCTTACAGACCATGTACATAAGGTCATTTTGAAACCACAGCAACCTGTGTCATTCGAGGCAGGCCAATATATGCAACTTGTATTAGGCGAAAAAGATAAGCGTGCCTTTTCTATTGCAAGCCGCCCGTCGCAAACTGAACAGATTGAACTACATATTGGTGCCGCGGGTGCTGATTCGTATGCAATGCAAGCGCTTGACCATTTACGTCAAGCTCATACAGAGCAACAGCAAGTTAATGTTGAAGTAGGCTTAGGTGTATCACAGCTGCGAGTTGAGGGTGAGCGCCCAATTATTCTACTTGCTGGCGGTACAGGTTTTTCTTATGCCAAATCAATGGCTGATCACCTTGCTGAAATCGGCTGTGAGCGTCCTGTATTATTTTACTGGGGTGTACGTGAGGAAGCTGCACTTTATGCTCATGATGAAATGCAAGCATGGGCAAACAGCAACCCACATTTCCAATACATTCCAGTAGTTGAAAATGCGCCGCAAAGCTGGAATGGCAAAACCGGTTACGTCCACAAGGCTGTTATGGAAGATATCGTGTCTTTAGAACCATATGATATATACATGGCAGGCCGCTTCGACATGATTGGCGTGGTTCGCGATGATTTTATTAATCATGGTGCGGTACGTGAGAACATGTACGCCGATGCATTTGCATTCATTAAATAACTAACTCATACCGGTTATTTTTAAGGCATCCAATTGGATGCCTTTTTTATTTGTTTTACCTATCGCCTTAATCCGTCTAAACGATTTCACAAACTGCATTTCCTTGACCATACTCTGATTAGAATAACGATGGGGAGAGACCCAAATGCTAAATACAAAAGTACAAGACTTTATGCAACGTAAGTTGCCACACATTACGCCTGAAACTGAAATGACCACCGCGATTAGCGAGCTGCAAAAGTTTAAATTACTAGGCGCACCTGTATTCGATGACAACAAAAGCCTAGTTGGCTTTATTTCTGAACAAGAGCTGCTGCAACCGCTCATGCAAAACAGTTATTTCTGTGATGGTGTAGTGAAGGTAAAACAGCTAATGCGCACCGATGTTGTCACGGTAAGTAGCGATCAAAACATCATAGAACTGGCAGATGGCATGCAAACTGGAAAGCCAAAAAACTACCCGGTTATCGAGGATGGTAAGGTTGTTGGCATGATCAGCCGAGGAGACGTGCTCAAGGCATTGTATGAAAACTATGTCTCATGCCAAGAGCACCAAGTGTAAGTTAGCTGCTTAACGATTAACAGCTAACTGTTTTAAAGCAGCTTTATCTGCATCGCTTAAATAAGCAATTTCAAGCGCATTAGCTTGCGCTTTTTCCATATCGGCTTGGCTTAAGCCTGCCGCAGGTGCTGCTACTTGATACTCATACGCTATTTCAATACCTTCAACTGCTGGATCATCAGTATTAATTGATGCCAAAATACCATGGTCTAAGAAGGTTTTTAACGGGTGTTTTGCAAGCTCAGCAACAGTGCTGGTTTGAATGTTACTGGTTAAGCAAGACTCAATACCAATGCGATTATCACGTAAGTAATCCATTAGTGCAGCATCTTCAATCGCTTTTACACCATGACCAATACGCGTTGCACCAAGCTCGTTAATTGCTTGCCAAATGCTTTCGCTACCTCGCGCTTCACCGGCATGAATCGTGGCAGCTAAGTATGCATCGTGAACTTGTTTAAAGTGATCAACAAATAGCTCACCCGGGAAACCTATTTCATCGCCAGCTAAATCAACCGCGACTAAATCATTTTTAAAAGCAAGAAGCGCATCAAGCTCTTGCTGACAGATTTTGGTGCCATATGTACGCGACATGATGCCGATTAAGTTAGCTTTAATTGGTGCGTTATGACACGCACTTTTTACACCATCAACCACTGCTTCAACAACACCTTGCGGGTGTAGGCCTTGGCTTTGCGCCATATAATATGGGCTAAAACGAAGCTCAACGTAATCGAGGTTTTGGGCAATCGCATCTTCAACGTTTTCGATAGCAATACGACGACAAGCATCGTAATCACCCAATACTTTTACACCCCAATCTAGCTTTTGTAAAAACGCCACTAAATTTGGTTCAGGGTCGATAACCTGTACGTGCGGAATAAGCGCTTCAATGTTGTCAGCAGGTAATTCAAGATTAAACTGACGACCAAGGTCTAAGATCGTTTGTGGGCGAACATTACCATCTAGATGACGGTGAATATCAAGCAAAGGGAGTTTGTTATTGATCATAATTAGCACTCAGGTTCAGTAAATTTGCGCGGATCATACGTACCCACGGCGATATTTCAAGTTTAGATGATTTTATTTACTTTTTAGAGGTCAAATGTCTGCTTTAATGGCTGCTAGCATTATGCAAAAAATGCCACAAAGTCTTAAAAAGTTTTTCTGCATCAATTGGTTTAGTTAAATAACCATTCATACCACTGGCTAAACCTTTCTTAAGGTCATCATCATGGGCATTTGCCGATAAGCCAATAATCGGTAAATCGGTGATCAGCAACTTATTACGAATAACCTTAGTCGCTTGTAAGCCATCCATATTCGGCATTTGAATATCCATAAGCACAAGGTCATAGCTTTTTTCACTGATCATCTTAATAGCCTCGTGGCCATCTTTAGCGATATCAGGTTGGCAGCCTTTAGTTTTTAAAATCGAACTCGCCACATGTTGATTCAATGGGTTATCTTCAACCAATAAAATTGCATCATTGGCAAATGAAACAGCAGTCACATCGATATCAGCTAACTCATCATCACTATGAATCACCTCTTCAAGAGGGGACTCAAATGGCAGCGAAATTGTAAACGTTGAACCTTGCCCCTCAGAGCTAGTTAGGCTTATCTCGCCTCCCATCATAACAATGAGTTTTTGACAAATACTCAAGCCTAAACCTGTGCCACCAAAGCGACGAGAGGTTGAGCTATCGGCTTGTGAGAATGGTTTAAACAGTCGCTGCTGGGCCTCTTTACTGATGCCGATACCCGTATCAATAACACTAAAATAAGTAAATTCACCCTGCTGCCAAATACGTAATGTAATCGTGCCTTCTTGAGTGAACTTCACCGCATTGTTTAACAAATTCAACAATACTTGTTTTAAACGAATTGGGTCGGTATGGATAAGTAGGTGTTCAGAAGCATCAAGCTCAACTCTAAATTCTAAAGAGCGAGAGTTAAGCTCAAACTGCAATAAGTTAGTCAGCTCACTAACCAACGCATTCACATCTATTGGTTCTTGATGTAGCTCCAATCGCCCCGCTTCTATTTTAGAAAAATCTAAAACATCATTGATTACCCGTAATAGTACATTCAGTGCACCATCGGCTTGATCAATATAACCACGGGCTTGTTGCCAGTCAGGCTCTTGCATTGCTAAATAATGCAAACCCTTAATACCATTAATAGGCGTGCGTATTTCATGGCTCATATTCGCCAAGAACTCACTTTTAATTTGGCTGGCTTTATCGGCTTTTAATTTTTCTTCGCGAAGGCTTTGAGTTTGCTTTGCCACTTGCTGACGAATTTGAATATTAGTACCAGTTACAGAAATCAAAAAGGTGATCAATAACCAAACAAACAGCATACCGACTATTTGCGCCAACCAATAAGGCAACCATGACGACTGTGCAACTGATTCCCATAATTTTACCTGCCAAACGCGCTCACCAATAATAAAGTTGAAGCTCGCAATAGCTGTTGTACCTACACGGTGTGGGCTGTAAATTTCGACAGGATTACTGCCGTCAGTAACGTCATAGAAGCTGGCATCGATATCAGTGTTCTGATTAAAATTAAGTGTTTGTGCTAACACTTCTAAATTGACCACGGCGACAACATAACCTCTAAATCCGACCTGGTGATTAATGTCTGAATAAACTGGGTTGAAGAATAAAACGCCCTTTTCGTTACCATCACCTTGCATCAGGGTAATAGGCTCACTGACGGTGACATTCTTAATTAACCGAGAGTCAGTTAACGCTTGTTTACGTAACTCGTTTGAGGCTAAATCAAAGCCTTGCGCTGGTTCGTTCCCTGCTAAAGGATGAATATATTGCACCGGAAAATAAACCGTTCGCTTACTCACCGGCTGCCACTGCCCTGCAGCATTTTTTTCTTTCACATAATAGTCAGCGCCCAGTTCATCACGCAGTAAATTTTGATAATTATTTAGTTGTGAGTGAATAACCTTAGGTGCCCACTCAAGGGCAAGAATTTCTTCGCTGTATTGTAGTTGCCTTGATGTGAAGCGCTTAAATTCGTCAAAATCAACCATGTCACTACTAGCAAAAAAAGTTGCGAGTAAGGCTAAGTGCGACTTAATTTCATCAACTTGGTGTTCAAGGTTCGTGTGAATAGCACTGACTTTAGCTTGCTGGCGCTGTAAGTCTTTGTCTTTTTTTACACTGGCTGCACCATAAAAGCTGACACAAATAACCACGTAAATTAATAGCGACGGCACAATGATTTGCAGCCGTTGGCGAGTATGATGGTAACTAAATGCCGCTAAAATTAATGGCGTGAATATCAGTACCCCAATGCTATCGCCAATCCACCATGCGATAAAATTATTAAGCGCCGCATAACTCGGAATAATATTGTTAATTACCAGTAAGCCGGTGCCAATTGATGCAGCAATCAAGCTACACAAAGGGCCGCCAATCATTAAACCAAGCATACTTTGCTTTAATGATGATAATTCAATCGGGCGTTTAACGACATGAATGATAATGTAATAGGCAAGCCAAGCTTGGAATGTAGATGCAGTTGTTACGCCAATTGCCTGCAGCATCATTTGCCAGTGAAAAATATCAGTGGCTTTATCAAGGTGAATAAGGTTTACAAAGAATGCCCCTAGCAGAACCCCTGGCAAGGCACGATTTCTAAGTAGCAAGATACTGGCAAGCGCAATACCTGAAGGCGGCCATGCTGCAACCGCATAGCCATCAATCGCCAGCAATGAATTACTTAAGTACCCTGTAAGAAAGTAAGCAAGTGCAATGCTTATTGTCAGTGTAAATAAGTTCTTCAAGCCATCGCTCCTTTGCTGGCTGGAGTAAAATTATTGATAGAGTACCAATGCTTTTTCTGGTTGGGCACTCTTACTGTAGCTTAGCACCGCTTGCTGCAAATAAGCATGGCGATTATCTGCATTAAGCGCTTTATCAAACACTCGCGCGGCTAAGTCGTATTCACCGTGAGCATTAGCTAAACATGCAAGGGCTAGTAATAAGTCTGTATTTTCGGCGTCTTTTTTTAATACATCCTGCAAACTTGATTGCAGCTTGAGTGCATCGCCAGCGCTACTAGTACGTAAAATACGTGCTAAATCTTTATGCTGTAGCGGTTTTTTGATCATTTTAATTAAGCTTAGCTCAATTTTGTTTAACTCACCTGCCTTCGCCATCGCCGTTAAATAGCTTACCTCTGCGTGTGGCTTCAAGTTTTTGGCTAATTGCTCATAACGCTCAGTTAAATCCCCGTTTGACTGAGCTGCAAAGTAACGGTCGAACAATTGTTGCCACTCTTGCTCTGAAAGTACTTTTTTGCGTAATAAACGTGGCATAAAGTCATTAAGTGCCGCCCACTTTTGCTCTTGCACTAAAACATGGGCATACATTTTAAGCTCTAAACGAGAGGCTTTTTTGCGTTCAGCTAACGCTTTAAGGTCAGCAAAAATAGTGCTGGTTTCGCCGCTAGCAATCCATAAATTAGCCACCTTTAGCTGCTTATCTTGGCTTATTTTATCAAGATAGCTAATTGCTTTTTCATTTTCATTATTCGCCAGTGCCGCTTTAGCTAGAAGCGCAAAACGTATATCGCTCCACTTTTGTGCAACACTGTTGTTATCAAGTGCAAGCTCAAGCTCCGTATAATCGTTATTTATTAAGCTCCATACACCTTGCTCAATAGCCGCTTGTTTACGCTCTTCACTGCGCGCAAAGAAACCATGGCGTGTATGGCTATATAAAGATATTACGTAACGGCAAAGCTTATAAAGTAAAAACAGTGCAGCGAATGCCAATATTAAAAGTGCAGTAACGCCCCAAATAGTCCCTTCAATGGTTGTTTTATTAAAGGCAATTAGTACATAACCCTTTTGATCTATAAAAAAAGGGGCAATCCCTAAGCAGACTGCTATTGCAATAATGATTAATAAAAAGCGGATCATTGTGCCCACTCCTTCACCTGCTCAGTACTTTGTAATGACACTTTTGGACTAAAATTGAGCTGCTCTTTCGAAAGCTCAGCAAGACTTTTTAAGGCCGCTTTTGTTTGCGCATCATCTTGTTTGAAGTAATCTTTTACCAAGCTATGAGCAGCATCAACAGCACTAAAATACACACTGCTTTGTTTACTTAATACAG
Organism: Pseudoalteromonas sp. P1-26; assembly: GCF_001401795.1. NCBI lineage: Bacteria > Pseudomonadati > Pseudomonadota > Gammaproteobacteria > Alteromonadales > Pseudoalteromonadaceae > Pseudoalteromonas > Pseudoalteromonas sp. P1-26. The sequence continues at coordinate 24,022 of NZ_LKDX01000023.1, forward strand.
CATCTTGTGCTTGAGCTAAGTATAAACTTAAGCGCTGTTTTACTAGGTGACGCTCTTGCTCACTTAAAAATGGTGCGATAACCATATCTTCACGTGTGCGTACTTCTACAAAGAAGTCTTTAAACTGCTGCCACGACTTCGCAAGGTTTTGACGCCACTCACTCACATTTTCACTTAATTGATTTGGGTCTTCTTTGACGACCTCTTCAGGGAGTGAAATAGCATTAAATACCAGTTCATCAACTTTTTGATTAATGCCATGCAGTTTTAAATAAATTGCTTCAACAGCCACAGGTTCTATGGCATTCAAGGTTTGTAAATCTTGGTGAATTGCTTGGCGAATAGCGCCTGTACCCGGGTGTTCTGCAAGTAAGCTATCTAAGCGAGATAGCACAGCAGCAGCCCCTTGGTAATCGTGCTCTGCCCACAATTTAAACTCGGCCATACGCTGCAGGCTTGTGACTTCTTGCGGATTAAGCGTGAAAGTTTGCTGCTCGGCGCGCTTTAAAGCCGCTTGTAATTGCTGCTGTGTTTGCTCTGCACTTTCATTTAGTGCATCAGAGACCTTTTGTTCACTGTTATAAAGCGAGTGCTGCATTGTTTGTTGGGCACTTTTTAATGCATCAATTTGCTGCTGTAAGCGTAGGTTTTCATCTGTCAGCTCAGTCAATGCCACAGCCGATTGCTGATCGCTATTTAATTTTAGATAAAACTCATAGCCAACTGCACCAGCCACTAAAAGTGAAATAAGTAACGCTAAGCTACCTGTTTTGCTGATGCCTCTTTTAGCTTGTACAGGCGCTTTCGCCCCAATATTTGCCGTTTGCGCTTTTTTCTCTGGCTTTGCAGTCACTGGCTTTGCGGGTTGTTTTGATTCTGCTTCACTCATTTTGCTACCTTGCTGATTAATGCAGGTGAACATAGCGCTGTCGCTCGCCCCTGCAGCAATATGTATCTGTGTTCTTGCGACATTCTGTTGCTTTAAATAATCAGCGATACGCTCACTGGCAACGAAAAATTGTCGCTCTTTCAACCATGCAAGCTGAGGCTCATTTAGGCCATTAAAAATGGCATCCACCGCTGCATTACTGGTAATGACTATACCTTCTACATCAATTGTTTGCCAGTGGTCCATCCACTTGCCCGGTTCGCTCTCAATTGCGCTCCGCTTGTAAACAACCAACTGATTTAATAAAGCACCACGTTGTTTTAAGGTTTTTGCTATGGTCGTGCGCCCACCTTCACCTTTCACTAAAACGATGTTACTTAGTTCAACATCTTGTAGTGTTTTTAATTCAAGCAGACCTTCTGAATCATGCTGTTTGGGCACTGCGGCTCGTCGCCCAAAGGCTTCATAAACCGCATCAGCCGTTTGCTGACCGACCGCATAAAGTTGCGCTGCTTTGTTGATGGTTGGTGTGAGTTTTAATAAGGCATGCACGGCATCTTGCGAGATAAAAATGATTTTATCGGCATTTTCTAGCGGCGCGAGCTCACTACTATTTACGGTGAGGTAATCTAAGGTAAGGACTGGACACAGGGTTGTTTGATAACCCGCCTGCTGAAGCTCAAGAGCAAGCTCAGTGCCTTTTCCTTCTGGACGAGTTATCAAAATATGCATATTAAGCGTCTCTATATACTTCAGCTAAAATTTTATCAGCACCTTGCTCAAGTAGCTTTTCAGCAAGTGTAATACCTAACTGCTCTGCGTCAGCCACAGGGCCTGTCACTTCATCACGCAGCATTTGGCTGCCATCAATAGCGCCCACTAAACCACGTAAATGCACTTGCTCACCATCAACCAATGCAAATGCACCAATTGGCACTTGGCAACCACCTTCTAAACGGCGATTCATAGCACGCTCAGCATTAACACGAATACGTGTTTCATTATGTTCGAGTGGCGCTAACAGTGCTTTTGTCACTTCATCATCAATACGGCACTCAATACCCACAGCACCTTGACCATTTGCAGGTAATGATACCTCTGGCTCGATAAAAGCTGTAATACGCTCAGGCATTTCTAAACGAATTAGACCCGCTGCAGCTAGGATGATTGCATCATATTGACCATCATCTAGTTTTGCTAAACGAGTATTAACATTACCGCGTAAATCACGAATGTCTAAATCTGGGCGAGCTTCGCGAATTTGGCATTGGCGGCGTAAGCTTGATGTACCAACAATAGCGCTTTGTGGTAACTCATCTAAGCTTTTGTAGTTGTTTGATACAAACGCATCGCGCGGGTCTTCACGCTCACAAATTGTGTGTAACGCTAACCCTTCAGGAAACTCAACAGGCACATCTTTCATTGAATGCACCGCGATATCTGCACGACCATCAAGCATGGCTTGCTCAAGCTCTTTTACGAATAAGCCTTTACCACCAATCTTGGCCAGTGGTGTATCAAGGATAATATCGCCTTGCGTCGACATAGGAACCAACTCTACCGTTACATCGTCGTGGAAGTGCTCTAGTTGAGCTTTTACAAATTCAGCCTGCCATAAAGCAAGTGCACTTTTACGGGTAGCGATACGAACTAGTTTTGTTGTCTGTGTCATGAAAAATCCAATTAATTATCAGGCTGATACTAAATATTACTCAGCTAAAATTCTAAATTCTTTTTGGGCCAGTAAGTTGCCATCTGCGTCAATAACTTCAACACGCCAATCACCCAGTTGTTCTGGCATAATGTTTTTCGTTGAATAAGTACGAAAACGTGGACTACTTACGGCCAATTCAATCGAAGCAAGCTGTTGACCTTGGTAATACCATTGGTGACGAACAGCTTGTCCCTGCATATTTCTAAGCTCGCTAAAAAAGCTCAGGCTATTGCTTATTTGCGCTAATTTTACATCGTTTTTTAAAACGTTTACTGGTTCTCGATCAACAACATCGGTTGTTAATACCGCGCGGCTTACTTTATCTGTGTCTATTTTAGCGCCAATTGCGACACTGGCAATATGTGCTGACTGCGAAAACTGCTGCTGAGCATCAGGAGCAGCAGCAATCTCTACTTGCTGTTCAGTTTGTGGTGCTTCTTCACCATCAGGGGTGACAGCTGGTGTTTCAGGTTGTTGCTCATCAACAACCTCTTCACTGTCGAACTCAGTCTCTGCTGTTGTAACGTCAGGTTCTACAATGTTTGAACTCACAACCTCTGCTTTAGTAGTTTCTGTGCTATCAGCCTGCGGTGTTTGCTCATTCATTAACGAAGCATCGACTTCTTTTGGCTCTTCTTGCTCAGCGTCATTTAAAGAAGCTTGTAATTCAGCATTTGTAAACTCTGCTTGCGGTTCATCTTGCGGAGATTGTTCAGCATTTACAGCACCAGTAAAGCTATACACTAAAATAGCCAATGCTACTAAGATAACACTGCTAACCATAAAAATGCGTCGCCAATGCCATTGGTAAGTCACTGCTGTCGGTGTTGAACTTGCCGATTCAACGGCATTCATATTTGCTGTAATTACAAGTTTCTTTGTCATGTTGGCCTCTAAAACCAAAAAATTAACTCAAGCGAGCAATTAACCACTCTCGAATAGCCATCAGTTCTTCACCACAAACTTGGTGCGCCATCGGATAGTCTTGCCAGCTTACTTCCATGTTGTTAGCGCTAAGCACGTCAAATGCTTGTCTGCCTGCACTATGCGGTACCACATCGTCAAATCGACCATGTGCCATAAAAATATTTAACCCCTGCTGCTTGGCTTCATCAGCAAATTTTGCAGGTACACACATATAGGTTGAAAGTGCCATTACACCCGCTAATTTATAATCTAGACGTGGCGCTAAGTGCAGCGATACCACACCTCCTTGCGAAAAACCGGCAAGAATAATTTTGTTTGGGGCGATACCATTTGCTATTTCTTGATCAATAATTGCTGCCACTTTTGCAGCAGATTCACGCACTCCTTGCTCATCAGCACGCTTATCTAAATCCATCGATTTAATATCGTACCAAGAACGCATTGCCATACCACCATTTATGGTGACCGGCTGCATTGGCGCATGTGGAAACACAAAACGTACGCCAAGCTCTTTTGGTAGAGCAAGTTGCGGTGCAACGGGAGCAAAACCATCACCCGAATCACCTAAACCATGTAGCCAGATAACCGTTGCTTTGTGGTCGCCTTGTGCTGAGTACTCAACAAACTCTAAACTCATAGTTCAGAACGCCATTCAATTGTTTGACCTGCTTGGCGAGTTGCCGCATCACACATAAATTGCCAAAACTCTGCACCTGAACGGTTATCAATCCACTTATCGTCGCGTAGTTCAAAATGGTGACCATTAAATTTAGTCGCAACCCAAACTTGGTGTAATGGTGCTTGCTTGTTGATCACAATTTTACTGCGATCAGGAAAGATGATTTCTAAAATACCTGACGCTGATTCATAGTCTAAATCGGCATCACATTCATCGATTTGCTCTTCAATAGTTAGCATTAATGCATCGGCTAGTGTGTGGTATTCATGATCAGTCATTTTAGTGTCCTTTAACTGGCTTTAAGCCTAGATCTGGGGGCAGATTGTGTACATCAAGTGTAACAGGAATAAATTCATCCGCGAATAGCTGCATTTTTTAAATATTCTGTTACTCTGCGATTATAAAGCCAGCAACCGTATTAATCTAATGAAAGAGACTCATAGCCAAAAATTAAAAACCATTTTACCTCTAAGCGCCCTTCTACTAACCCTAGCAGGTTGCGGACAAAGTGGTGCTCTTTATCTGCCAGATGATACTAAGCCGCCTGCAAAGTCTCAGCCGCAAGCTGATCCATCCGAACAACCAGAGCAAAAACAGGACCAATAGATGGACTTTTTTAACTACAATAATAATCAGCTGTTCGCTGAAGACATCGCTGTCAAAGAGCTTGCCGAACAATATGGTACGCCTTGTTATATCTATTCTCGCAAAACCTTTGAACGTCATTATCTAGCATTCGCTGAAGCTGCTAAGTCACATAAGAGCTTGGTGTGCTATGCCGTAAAAGCCAACTCAAATATTGCCGTGCTGAATATTTTAGCGCGACTTGGGTCTGGTTTTGATATTGTCTCAAAAGGTGAGCTTGCGCGCGTTATCCAAGCAGGCGGAGACGCAAGTAAGGTTGTTTTTTCTGGCGTTGCAAAAACCGCTGACGAAATTGCCTATGCACTTGAATTGGGGATCAAGTGTTTTAACGTTGAGTCAGTGGCTGAGCTTGAGCGTATTTCAAAAGTGGCAACGGATCTTAACTTAGTGGCACCGATTTCGATTCGCGTAAACCCAGATATAGATGCAAAAACGCACCCTTATATCTCAACCGGCTTAAAAGAGAATAAGTTTGGTATTGATATTCAAACTGCGGTAACTGTGTATCAACATGCAGCATCATTACCCGGTTTAAAAATTACCGGTGTAGATTGCCACATCGGTTCGCAGCTAACGGAAATAAAACCTTTCTTAGCAGCCCTTGAAAAAGTACTGACTCTTATCGAAGAGTTAAAAGCGGTTGGCATCAAGCTAACTCACCTAGATATCGGTGGTGGTCTTGGCGTGCCTTATAATGGCGAAACACCTCCTCACCCGAGCGAGTATGTTGATAAAATTACCGCTCGATTAGCAGACTACCAAGATTTAGAACTTATTTTTGAACCTGGTCGTGCGATTGCAGCCAACGCAGGTATTTTAGTTACTAAAGTTGAGTTTATAAAACAAAACCAAGATAAGTTCTTTGCTATTGTTGATGCAGGCATGAACGATATGTTGCGTCCATCGCTGTATCAAGCTTGGCAAAGTATTGTACCAGTTGAACCTCGCGCAGATGATACGCCTACTTACAACTACGACATTGTCGGCCCTGTCTGTGAAACCGGTGACTTTTTAGGTAAAGACCGTGAGCTTGCACTTCAAGCCGGTGACCTTTTAGCGCAGCGCAGCGCTGGCGCATATGGTTTCACTATGAGCTCAAACTACAACTCACGCCCGCGTGTTGCAGAGATTATGGTGGATGGTCAGCAAAGCCATTTAATTCGCCAACGCGAAACCTTAGAAAGCCTTTGGCAAGGTGAGAAAATTTTACCATAAACGTTTTTATAACCGCCCTGCTCTGTGGCATGATTAGCTCAGAGCAAACCCGAATTAGAGCGTTATGTTAGTTAATTTTTCAAAAATGCACGGCCTAGGTAATGACTTTGTCGTTATTGATAACATTACTCAAAATGTTTTTTTATCACGTGATCAAATAAAGAAGCTGGCAGATCGCCATTTCGGCATTGGCTTCGATCAACTGCTTATGGTTGAAGCCCCTTACTCTCCTGATCTCGATTTTCATTATCGTATTTTCAATGCCGATGGTAACGAAGTTGAACAGTGCGGCAACGGTGCGCGCTGTTTCGCCCGCTTTGTACGTATGAAAGGCCTGACCAATAAGCATAAAATATCGGTTTCAACAAAATCTGGTAACCTCACGCTTTATATAGAGAAAGATGGCCAAGTAACGGTAAATATGGGCCACCCCAATTTTGAACCGAATAAAATCCCATTAAAAGCCAGCAAGCGTGAGTTGACCTATATTCTTCGCACGGAAGAACATACGGTATTTAGTGGCGCAGTATCGATGGGTAACCCGCATTGCGTGTTAGAAGTTGATGACATTCATAGCGCAGAAGTAACAACCTTAGGCCCACTGCTTGAAAATCATGAACGCTTTCCACAACGCGCAAATGTTGGTTTTATGCAGGTAATTTCGCAAGATCACATTAAACTAAGAGTGTGGGAACGTGGCGTTAGTGAAACCTTGGCCTGTGGTACAGGTGCCTGTGCTGCGGTCGTGGTTGGTCAAATTCAGAGTAAACTTGCTACTACCGTACAAGTTGACTTACCCGGCGGCAGTTTGCAAGTACGCTGGCAAGGCGAAGGCCACCCTGTACGAATGACAGGCCCTGCTGAGCATGTTTTTGATGGACAAGTGGCACTATGAGCAAACTAACAGAACAACAAATTGCTGAATATTTAAAAGCACACCCTGATTTTTTTATTAAAAACCCTGATGTGCTCGCTGAAGTTGAACTACAACAGCAAACGGCTGGAACAACGTCTTTGGTGCATATTCAACAGCGCCAATTACGTGAACACAATACGTTATTAAAAAATAAAATTGAGCAGCTCGTTGAACAAGCAAAAGAAAACGAGTTAATTTACCGCTTATTTAGCGACTGTCATCGTCAGTTATGGACTAACTACGACTTCACGACACTGGCTAGCAACTTGCGCAATATTATCTGCACGAATCCATCCATTAACGAATGCCACTTAGTTAAGTACGATAAAAAGTTTGATGAGTTAATTGCTCACCGCTTACAAAACGACGGCATTTACTTGGGTCGAGTAAGCCAACAAGAAAGAGACTTACTGTTTTCAGACACGACTCAATCGACTGCTTTATATCTAATTGGTAACACGAAACACCCTGTGGCTATTTTGGCGTTTGGTAGTGATGACGTAAATCACTTCGAACCGGCAAAAGACAGCTTTTTTGTCCTTGAGTTTGTGCGCTCATTGCAACTGCGCTTATTGGAACTTGCATGAGCGATGTGACAACGCCAGACATTAATGAATTAAGTGATGCTTGGCGAACACCCATCCAACTTTTTGCAGACTACTTACGCTACGAAAAACAATACTCAGCGCACACAGTAAACCAATATACGAGCCAACTAGGCTTCGCAGCTTTGTACTTTAGTAAACTATGTGAAGACTGGTTTGCTGTTCAAGGTGAGCATATTCGCCGTTACAGCATGCAAATGCGCAGCAAACAATTGAGTGGTCGCACAATCAGTTTAAAACTAAGCTGTATTCGCAGTTTATATAAATTCTTAAAAGCCAAGAATATAGCCAGACAGGTACATTATCACAATCCGGCAGAGGCCATTAAAGGGCCAAAATTTTCCAAGCCTTTACCCAAAAATTTAGACGTAGATCAAATGGCTAAGCTTCTAGAACTGCCAGATGATGAGCCTTTAGCTATTCGTGACAAAGCCATGATGGAATTAATGTACTCTTCGGGTCTGCGCATTAGCGAGTTAGTTGGTGCTAACATACAGGATATAAATCCAACTGAAGGCGAAATTTTAGTCCGTGGTAAAGGTAACAAAGAACGCTTATTACCTGTAGGCAGCAAAGCGCTCAGTGCATTAAAAGCATGGCTGAAAATTCGCCCTCAATTTGCACATCCTGATGAAATAGCCGTGTTTGTTAGCAGCCAAAAAAAGCGAATTTCCGTACGCCAAGTTCGCTTACGGATGCAAGAATGGGGAATTAAGCAAGGGATCAGCTCGCAAGTGCACCCACATAAATTACGCCACTCGTTTGCATCACATATCTTAGAATCATCAGGGGATCTGCGTGCCGTACAAGAACTCTTAGGACACAGTAGTTTGTCTGCAACGCAAGTTTATACGCATTTAGATTTTCAGCATTTAGCTAAAGTGTACGATAACACCCATCCACGCGCTAAAAAGCGCTCAACATCAGAGTAAACCCTTGTCATTATGATCCGATTTAACCGTGCCCTATCGCCAGTTTCTGTTTTAAGTTTTGATTTAGACGACACACTTTACAACAACCATCCGATCATAAAATCAGCCTTGCAAGCACAAGCTGATTACCTCGAAGCGCTAGAACAATGGCCCACCGATAGCATGAGCTACTGGTTAACATGCCGCGATAATGCTTTAAAACATGATGCAACTTTAATTGATGACGTTACACGCTGGCGACAAGCAGCATTACACTATGCCATGACCGATCTGGGTTTTTCAGCAGAGCAAGCTCAATTGCATGCCGTAAACGCTTATCAGGCATTCGCTGATGCCCGCAGTCAAATAACCGTGACTGATGAAGTGCTTGAATTACTTGCTAACCTCAGTAAACACTACCACCTCATCGCCATCACCAATGGTAATGTCGAAGTAGAAAAGTTTAACCTTAATGGTGTGTTTGAGTTAGTTTTACAAGCAGGCCCACACGGAAAAGCAAAGCCGCACAGCGCCTTATTTGATAGCGCAGCCAAAAAATTAGAAGTGCCTCACAAGGAAATTTTGCACATTGGCGATAGCCTAGATACTGATGTCCAAGGTGCCAATAATGCCGGATGCCAAAGCGTTTGGCTAAATAACCAAGCAACGCAATATCGTTATCAAGGATTAGCAGATATTGAAATAAGCAATATCATGGCGCTCAATCATTTGATTAAAAAGTAACGACTTTGAGAAATTTGTTTTATGCTGAGCAAGTAGGCAACGAAGATTTAAAACTGGTGGGCGAAACGGATGAATGCTTTTCTTAAATTAATATTGCTACTTTCTCTTAGTTTAAATGGTTACTTTATTTGGCAGCTTTTTAACCCAGCAAAGCCTATAGAAATAGAAACTGTCGCACCAGCGCCTAAAGTACAAAAAGGCACGGTCTTACCTGCCCACTTCCAGCAAGCAGTTGCACTATTTAGCAATCAGTTATTTGATAAAGCCGTCGCTGAGTACACTCAATTACTTGTGAATGAACCTCGCTATGCAAGGCAGCTAAAGCAAGCTTGGCAACAGCAACTAGAATCATGGCTTTCCCATAAAAAGTTCACTTTAAGTGAGCAATTTTTAACGGCCTTTTTAAATAGCCACCCTTACGATGTCACCATGCTTGAACTTGAAGCTAAGCGTTTAATCGCACAAGGTGATACCCAACAAGGAATCATCAATTTACTGGCTCTTAGCAACCAGTTAGACAGCAATGATAAACAACAACTTAACAAACAAATAGACGAGCTAAGCACATCCTATATTGATGAACTTATTGCGACGCAACAATGGCAAGCCCTGCTTAATATTAGTCAACAATGGCTTGATTACACGCCTGGCAATGCGCAGTACTTATATAACTATGCATTAGCTAACTATCATTTAGAAGATTACGTCGCGAGCCAAATAACCCTAGATCAACTGCCTGAAGATCATGACTATAAACAACAGGCCGAGCAATTACACCTATTGATTCAACAAGCCTTAGCAGGTGTTGAAGTTATAAAATTAACCGCTCGAGGTTCACATTATTTAGTAAACAGTATTATCAACGATGATATTGAAACCGAACTGATGATCGACACAGGCGCTAGCTTTACTGTAATCAACCAAACATTATTAAACTCGCTTAACACTCCAGCAAATTTTCTTGGCGCACTTAAGGTAAACACAGCTAATGGCATTGTTGAAGCACAGCGGTATCAGCTCGAATCCTTTCAAGTCGGACAACAACGTATTCGTAATTTTGAAGTGCTGGTAATAGAAAATCATGCTGGCTATGGCTTATTAGGTATGAACTTTTTAGAGAATTTTAAGTTTAATATCAATCAGCAAGTGAATGAGTTAGAGTTGATAAAGAACAATTTTTAAGGACAAGCAATGACTCTTAACGAATTTCTTTCGAAATTAGCAAGCACACCACAGCAAATTGAGTTTACCGATACCATGGCGGTAATTGACAGCAATTATGATTTTACCCCAAGCGCTTTTAATAATCATGGCTTGCTTAGCGAGGCAAATGAAAATAATGGCTCATGTAAAATTTTTGCCTTTGCAAAGCTTAATCAACTAAGCAAACAAAACACCCTCGATTGTTTTGGCGCGTTTTATCGTGATGATGTGTTGCCCAATCCTGAAGGGCAAGACCACATGAACATTCGAACCTTTATGCTTGCCCCTGAAGCGACTCCTTTCTTAGGAATTACATTTACCGAGCAAGACGTGCTTAAAGCGAAGTGATTAAAACCAATAATTAAAGGGTTTTTTCCATAAAATAACGGCAGCCGTCGAGTGGGTAGTTACTCATTTCGTATTTGACTTGGTAGCCGTTTTTTTCGTAAAAGGGTTTGGCTTGAAAATCGAGCGTATCAAGTTGAGCGGTATTTGCACCAAACGCTTTAGCTTTGCTCTCTAATTCGGCTAACAACCGTGTCGCAAGCCCTTTACCACGCGTCTTATCATCACACCAAAGCCAACTAATAAGCAGCCAATTACCAAATACTTGGCCATGAATACCAGCTACAACACTGTTATGTTTATTAACGAACTTAAAGCCTAAAGGAATACGCTCGGCATTAAAACGCGCGGCGTTGAAAGCCACAATATGTTCTCTTAGCTGATTGTTTAGATCAGCTGAGTCATCACTTTTTAATTGATACATAGCATACCTATAAAATGTTATGACTCAGTATACGCTTATATCGTTAATCAGTATAAGTGGTTCTTGCCATAAGGTACTTCGAGCATGTTACTCGCGAGCTTTTCGGGCTGACCGCACATTTCATCATAAGCACTGGTGTGGCGTAAAACCATATCACCATAACTTAAGTGTTCGAGGCGCTTTTGAATGTGCAACGGGCTAATATCGCGAATAAACTCACCTTGCTCATCAGTGACATAATACTCAACGTTATTTATTAGCACAGACACTTGATACAGCGCCATTTCCAACGAATGAAGGATAACTTTTTGCAGTGGCTGATGGTCTGCAAGCTCTGATAACTTGATAGGCATGTGCGTTCCTCTTTGATGGTGGAACTATCTATACGTGATTTTGGTATACTGTGATCAAATTAATTGTACAAAAATCACTCATGCCAGAAAAAGTACGACTTGCTAAATTTATTGCCCATGCGGGTGTTTGCTCTCGAAAGCAAGCATCGCGTTTGATAGATCAAGGTGAGGTAACAGTAAATGGCCGTGCCGCAAATCATATAGATCATGTTGATGAGCACGATGATGTGATTGTACTTGGCGAAAAAATTTCAGCAAAAGCGCCACTCACCTACTTTGCGTATCACAAACCCGTTGGTATAGATTGCAAATTAAATGCTGACGACCCAACCAGTCTTATTCATAGTCTGCCTAAAACTACCCGGGTTTACCCAATTGGCCGGCTCGACAAAGACTCCCGAGGTTTGTTGATTTTGACCAATGACGGTGAGTTTTGTAATCAACTTATCCACCCTGATTACCACCAACCCAAGCGCTATTTAGTCACCGTAGATAAACCTCTTGATAGTGATTTTTGTAAAAAAATGGCAAACGGTGTGCCTGTAGATAAACAAATAACCCTTCCTTGTGAGGTGGCTCAAGTCACCGAAACACAGTTTTGCATCGTCTTAAAACAAGGTTTAAACCGGCAAATACGTAAAATGGCACGTTTTTGTGGCTACAAAGTCATCGACCTGTACCGCACTGATATCGCAAAACTGTCACTCACCACGCTGAATTTGCCCGAAGGGCAGATAGTCAGTATCAAAAAAAGTGACATTCTCTAACAAAAAAGTTTGCATTAATTGATTACGCGTGTAATCTTAAATCAAAGATTACATCTGTAGGCATAAAAATGATTGAACTTTCTAAAGCTGAATTCGAAGTATTAGATGCGGTATGGCTTGGCTACCCAGCCACGGCTAGTGAAGTAATTGCGCGTTTAAGTGACGATAAAGAATGGCACGAAAAAACCATCAAAACGCTACTAAGCCGTTTAGTTAAAAAAGGCGCACTTAGCTTCGAGAAACAAGGCCGCCAATATAACTACACTCCTTGCATCGCCCGTGAAGAATACACATTAAAAGAAAGCCAAAGCTTTATTGAACGCTTTTTTAATGGCCGTATTGCGCCACTGGTGAGTGGCTTTGCTAAATCAGAGCAACTCTCGCAACATGATATTGATGAGCTGAAAAAGGTCATTGATGATTGGGAAAAACAGCAAAAATAAGGCTTGTTATGTTAGATGCATTTTTTAATTGGCTGTTAGATCAACAACTTTTGATCTCATCTGCAATAATGTTTTTATTGCTGCTAGAGCGAAAGTTGCTAAGCCAGCTGTCGGCACGCTTGGTTTATACACTGTGGGCGCTTTTACCAATTAGTTTATTGTTAGCGAACCTACCAGAACACTTAAAACCAATTCAAAACGACTTTATCAGTAAGCTGACTATCACACCAAACACAGCAATAATGCCGCAGTTTACGCTCACTTGGTTTGCTATTTATGGCTTTATTAGTGCCGCACTGCTGATCACTGCCGTATATTTTCATTACCGTTTTCTAGCAAAACTGCAATTAGTACCAATTACGCTTGATCGTCACAACAACCAAAGTATACGCATATACCAAAGCAACCAAGTGAGCTCACCTATGGTTGTAGGAGTTATAAACACCAAGCTAGTAATGCCTACAAACTATCAAAGCCATTACAACAGCCATGCTTTAGCGCTTATTTTAGAACATGAATCAGTGCACATTAAACGCAAAGATAACCTAATTAATGCCATCGCTTTAAGTGCCACTATTTTGCTGTGGTTTAACCCTGTCGCTTGGCTTGGTTATGCAAGTCTGCGCCGCATTCAAGAGCTTTCATGTGATGAGCAAGTACTCAAAAATAAATCAACTGAACAACGAATTCTATACAGTAAGGCATTAGTGCACTGTGCAAGCTTTAGCAGAACAGGCTTAATGGCTTATTCACAATACGGAGATAAAAACACCATGTTACAACGTCTAAATCAAATAAAGCAGATCGACAACAGCTCATTTATTGCAAAAACAGCGTTAGTTATTTTTACAGCGGGCATGCTTAGCAGCTTTGCGATTGCAAAACAGCCGATGTCCGTTGAAAAGACAAAGGACTATCAAGCGGTTATGCGTGTAGAGCCGATATACCCAATTCAAGCTGCAGAGCAAGGTATTAGCGGTTCAGTCGTTTTGAAATACGATATTTTACCAAGCGGCGCCACCAGCAATGTTAGTGTAGTAAGTGCAGAGCCTGAAGGTGTTTTCAATCGAGAAGCGAAAAGAGCCTTAAAACAATGGCAATATGCGCCGTCTGAATCTGGCTTTCAAAACGCCTTAGTACAACTCGATTTCGCCTTAGACGAAAACTATCAAGCAAAGGATTTAATAGAAAAAATTAAAGTTAGCTCTAAGTAAAAGTAACCACTTAAGACCCTAAAGCAAGCGCCTTATTTAAGCCGCTTGCTTTGTGGTTTTTGAATATTTGCTCTTAGCTAAAGACAAAGAGCAATCATAGCCACAGCACAAACATAGCCAACAAGCCAAACTAATGAACGTAAAATATCCTGGTTTATGTAGTAGAAAATACAATACAACACACGGGCAATAACATGCACAATCGCTAGGGTCTCAGTTACCTGATAGACATTATTGCTACCTATAACGACTGCCAGAGCGACAGCAAAAATAATCAGCGATTCAAAGCTATTTTGATGTGCTGCCAACGCACGAGCACCAAAGCCGGTTAGTTTAGCTTGTTGCTCGCGTGGGTGCTTATTGTCGTAGCCTGCCAACTTATTTTGTGCAAAAGCCACAGGCGCTTTGGCTAAATAGGGTATGAGTACTGCGATGAGTGCACAGATAATCAGTGTGGTCATGATATTTCCTTATCTTTTAACTGTAATACCCTACCCTAGCGTAAACAAAAAAAAGCCGCTACTTAAAACAGCAGCGGCCAGCAATAGCATCATTGTCACTATAGTCTAATGACGGCATAAAAGCCCTGCGGCATATTGTCACAGCTGAGTTTTTCTCAAGTTGGTCGATAAGCTAATGCTCTCATACTTTGGTTTTGTTACTCTAAGCGCCTCTCCTCATTAATTTATTTTCAATATGACTTGGATTTTCTTAACTATTTTTGCGGCATTTATGCAGTCGTGGCGCAATGCACTGCAAAGTAAACTGAGTGCAACAGTGAGCGTTGCAGGGGTAACGCTTGCTCGCTTTATTATTGCCAGCCCGATTGCTGCCCTGTATTTATTTGTACTTTATCAGTATCAAGACGCCGCACTCCCTGACTTTAATCTGGCTTTTATTGGCTACATTGTTGGCGCCAGTATCGTCCAAATCGTTGCCACCGGTTTGATGGTAAAACTGTTTAAAATGAATAACTTTGCAGTCGGTGCCGGGCTTGCAAAAAGTGAAGCGCTGATGGCGGCCATTTTAGGCGTTATGTTCTTCGGCTCAGCACTCTCACTGCTAGGTTGGGTTGGCGTATTTATTGGTGCAATTGCGGTATTGCTATTAAGTGGCATCGCGAATGTTAAACACTTTAATTTGGGCACCGCACTGCTTGGGCTTGCTTGCGGCACTTCTTTTGCTCTTTCATCGTCATGGATCCGTGAGGCAAGTTTAAATTCAGGGCTGACTTTCCCACACTCGGCCGCTTGGGTGTTGTTACTGATTATCAGCTTACAAACCTTGATGCTGTGCGTGTATATTGCATTCAAAGAACGCGATACATTTAAGAAAATGTGGCATCACAAAGGCACTACTACCGCTGTTAGTGTTTGTAGCTGTTTAGGTTCAATCGGTTGGTTTAGCGCTATGAGCTTGCAGCATGTTGCTTATGTAAAAACACTGGGGCAGATAGAAGTATTCTTTACCATTTTGGTATCGATTCTTTGGTTAAAACAACCTTTAAAGCGCCAAGACACGGCTGGGCTTGTGTTGATTGCACTGGCAGCCATCCTGGTAATGCTACCAAATTAGGCTTATTCCTAGTCATTAAAAAAGCGGCTATGCCGCTTTTTTAATGACTAATTTTTAGGGTTATTACACCGCTAATTATCAGCAATACTCCGGCAATACGGCCAAATGTGGCGGCATCCCCATAAAATAAAATACCAACTAAGAAAGTGCCTGCTGCTCCTATGCCTGTCCATACCGCATAAGATGTTCCCATCGGAATATCCTTTTGCGCCAACCACAGCATAAAACCACTAGCGACCATAAATGCGACGGCTATCGCAATGCCTAACCAGCGACTGTCTGCCTGTTGAGACATTTTAAGGCCAACAGGCCAGCCAATTTCTAAAAGACCTGCGACAATTAAATACAACCACGCCATTAGTGATCTCGCTTTTTCAAGATCACGTCATACAGATCTTCACGGCGGTCTTTTAAGTTTCTAACAGTACCTTCACTGTGAAGGATTTTCAGTTTATCCATATCTAAATCACTGAATAACAGCATTTCGGTATTCGGTGTTGCTTCATTCAAGGTTGCATCATGCGGGAACGAAAAGTCAGAAGGGGTAAGCACTGCTGATTGCGAATACTGTACGTCTAAGCTTTCTACTTCAGGTAAGTTACCAACCGAGCCTGCAATCACAACATAACATTCATTTTCAATTGCGCGTGCTTGTGCACAATGGCGTACACGTAAGTAACTATTTTTTGTATCCGTCCAAAATGGCACGAACAAAATATCTAACCCTTGCTTAGCGAGAATACGTGACAGCTCAGGGAACTCTACATCGTAACAAATTTGAATACCAATACGACCCGCATCCGTTTCAAATACAGCAATTTTGTCACCGCCTTGGATCACCCAGTCATTTTGCTCGTGAGGGGTAATATGAATTTTGCGCTGCTCATCAATTTTACCGCTGCGGTGGCACAAATAGCTGACATTATAAATCTTGTCATCTTCTGCGAGTGGCATGGAGCCTGTGATAATATTGGCATTGTATTCAACCGCCATGCGTGACATTGCATCACGGAAGGTTTCTGTGTACTCGGCCAAATAGCGAATAGCTTCCGTTTGATTACTTTGTTCGGTAAGACCCATTAACGGGGCATTGAAAAATTCCGGAAACAGAATAAAGTCACTCTTATAGTCAGACACCGTATCAACAAAGTATTCCACTTGCTTGAGCAGCTCTTCAACAGACTCAACACAGCGCATTTGCCACTGTACAGCACCGACACGCACAATTGATTTAGTCGACTCAAGTACCGTATCCGTCGGCTCAAACATAATGTTATTCCACTCTAGTAAAGTGGCATAACCTACTGACTCCTGATCTTCAGGAAGGTATTTTTTAAGTAAACGTTTAACTTGGAAATCATTAGATAACTGAAAGCTTAAAATCGGATCGTACAGCTCTTTGTGGTCAACTTTTTCGATGTACTCCATCGGCGACATCTCTGCACTGTGATTGTAATAACGCGGAATACGCCCACCCGCTAAAATAGCGCGTAAGTTATACTGACGACATAGCTCTTTACGTGCATCGTATAAGCGACGACCCAGTCGCATCCCTCGGTGAGTTGATGAAATCACCACATCTAAACCATAAAGTGCATCACCTTCAGGATCACTAAATACACGGTCATGACCATCAACAATGTCTTCGTAGGTATGTGGGTTAGAAAAGCGCGCGTAATCAACCTGTACACTCAAGGCAATGCCCACTAAAACACCATCGTCAACAATACCTATTTGCCCTTCCGGAAACTGGTCTATTAGCCTAAAAATAGTATGGCTTGGCCAAGCACCACCAAGCCCTGGGTACGCTTGATCCATGAGGGTCTTTATTTGTGGGTACTGTTCTTTGGTTAGATTACAGATCTCTAAATGCGTTTTTTCCGCCGGCATAGCTACTCCTTTTTAGGCACGAGAGAATAATCACAGCAAACATTGCTCAGCATGTTTCTAGATTAGCTTTAACTAGAGTGGCATCAAATGCCCACTCTGCCAAGCCCCAAGCTTAACAAACATGATGTGAACAGGCGCTTAGCCTCATTCATAAACATCAGTGACATGCGTTTACAAAGCAAAAGCTAGCAATTATAAACCTGCATTGCTCAACTTTTCATCTATAATTACGCTACTCTCCATGTGTATTTGAGGTTGGATTGATCAAACACTTATTAAAACAATCAAAGCAATCTGGCTTAGAAGAGATTGAACACGTTAAATTTCTGATTATTTCTAAAATCGCCTATTTCGCGTTGATTGTTCATGTCTTGCTGATCCCCGTATTTGCTCACATAGGTGCAAATACGCTTGCTTTAGTGAATATTTTGAGTGTGCTTGCTTGGGCAAGCGGCATCTTTTTAATTAAGCAAGGACTAACTTCGCTAGCACTTAGAGTATTTTGTCTTGAAGTAATTATTCATGCAGTAATTGTCTGTGCCACCCTTGGCTTAGGCGCAGGGTTCCAGTTTTACCTTTGGACTGTGTCTTGTATTTTAATGATCGATTATCAATTAACCTTTAAGCGTGCAGCTTTATATAGCTTAGTGATGATTGCGATATTCGCCCTGCTATATGTATTTTTTTCAGATGTTCAGTACAGCTTTGCTTACCCAGAATTACTACCACATGTAAATGTAATCAATATTATTATTGCCGGTTTACCTATGGTCTATGGCATGGGTCTAATCAGAGAAATCACTTTGTCGCAACGGGTTGAGTTAACAGAAATGGCAGCCCGCGATCCACTCACTAAGCTCTACAACCGCCGTTTTGCAAAAAAATTAATCACTGCTGCACATCAAAAAAGTATTGAGCAAGAGAGCAGTCTTTGTATTGTTATGGCTGACATCGATAAGTTTAAAAGTATTAACGACAATTATGGCCATGAAAAAGGTGATACGGTGCTCGTTAATGTTGCAAGGCTAATTCGCCAATTTATTGATGATGAAGATATAGCGGTACGCTGGGGTGGTGAAGAATTTTTAATTTTATTAACTAATACAGATGCAAAGCAGGCCTTTACAAAAATTGAAACCTTACGTTTAAGAATCGCCGAACTAGAGGCGCATCATGAATTCCCCGATCTCAATGTCACGATGAGTTTTGGGCTTATTGAATGGCAACCGCTCGCTTCAATAGAAAAAATGCTACAACACGCTGATGAAGCGCTGTATAAAAGTAAGCATGCAGGGCGCAACCAAACAACTATTGCTAAAGGCCATCGCCCTGCTTTCAAAGATGCTGATGCGGTTAATTAACCGCATCTATAGTGATACTGTGGGCAATCTCCTGCGGTAATAATGGCGTTAAACCATTACTGACATAATCGTTAAACCCGGCACGATAAAATTCTGACAATGGATGCCCCGACTGCCCACCCGGAATAGCCATGATCGCTTCATCTAAGTGCCCAGGTTGAACAATAAAGCGCTGTGAAGCACCAAAGCTACGTCCTTGCACCGAAGGCATAAAAGTATCACCAAACCCAGGCTCCGTAGGCATATTCAATAAGCTTTTCAGTGCGGGTATTTGCTTGGCAAATGGGTGCTCAATCACTAATTCGTTAACCTTGCCCCACTCCCAGCTATGCGGGTTGTTACCGTATTGCTCGGTTAGTTTAGTGATAACGCGATCAAAAGCTCCTATCATTTGCTGTTGCCAGTTTGCATACTCAGGGTTTAACCATGCCTGAGGCTGCGCTTCGATAAGTTGCCAAACAGCAGGTTCTAAGTCTCGTTTTACTGGTTTTAAGCTACTATCGAGAGCTTTTAGCTTATTCTCTAACGGGCTAAATAAGCCGTTAATCACTTCACTGCGGTAGCGCTTTACTAAGGTGTAGCCAATTGAGTCGCTACAAGCACACGCCTGCCAATTATTTAGCTCTTTTAAATACAGGGCATATTTATCGCCTGCAGTGCTAAGCTGTTTGACCAGCAGTTTATGCCAAGCCGTTAAGAAACGCGCTTCGTTATCATGTTGTAAGTCATAAAAATCTTGTTCGTTGAACTGTTGTTTTTCAAATAAGCGGTCGCGAATTTGTGCCGAGCGAGCCCCCATGGCATAAGCACCATTACCAAAGCGCTGGTCATCCTCTGCGGAAACAACTCGTGAGTTGCCCGTCCATAAACGGCCACTTTCTGGGTTTTTAACAAATGGACGCTGGGTTTCGTTTTCGTGCCACTGTGCAGGATACGCTTGCTCAGCCACAGCTAATTGATGGGGCTCTTTACGGGCAGGCACGGCTCCCATATTCTTCCAAGCTGCATTACCTTTATCATCAACAACCATCAGATTTTGTACAGGAATACCCACCTCAGCAGCAAGCGCTAGTGCATCATCAACCGTGTTTGCTTGCTCAAGCTTAAGTAACTCCATATCAACCGCATACTCATGGTGGGCAACCCAACTTAGCGCATAAGGTTTGCCATTAATTTCTTTAACTGGGCCATACTCGCTCATGGTTAAAGCGTAATTTTCGCTGTTGCCGTCATTGAGTAAGATAGGTTCATCTATCTGCCAGGTTTTCTCTTTATTCTCAAGTGCTATCCAATCGGCTGTATCTAAATAACCATTGGTGAATCCCCAAGCTATCTTATTATTGGTACCAACAACAATGGCAGGAGCCCCTGGTAATGACACACCGGTGATTTGCTGCATTTCACCATTGAGTGGGTAATTGAGCTGGGCACGGTACCAAATGATTGGCACAGCAAACGATAAATGCATATCGTCAGACAACATTGCAGCACCAGTTTCAGTTAACTGCCCAGTAACCGCCCAGTTATTACTGCCAAGCTCCTTTCGTTCTGCAATCTCAGTCATAGCCCATTGAGGGTCTTTGAGATTAGGAATACCGCCGTCATAAGGCGCTAATTGGCTGTTGTCGAGTGCCGCTTGATAAAGGCTAGGCTGAGTAATAAAGTCGACCATCGCCTTACCATATAAATCTTCGATTTCGATCAGTGTTTTGTCGCGCTCAAAGGTGGCCGTTTGTAAATCTAAATACATACTAAAAATGATTAGTAAGCTGTCTTCGCTTTGCCAAGGTTTTGCTTCAGCGCCTGTGAGTAAATATTCAAAGCTATCGAAACCCACTTGCGCATGGCCTTCATTAACCCCATTCGCGTACGCTTTTAATAGCGCTTTATCTTTAGCAGGTAACTGCGCGACAGCAATCTGACTGCGTTTACGTAACTGATGAAAGCGCATTTTTTTATCAAGCCCAACGGCAGCTTTACCAAATAACTCACTAAGCTCACCTGCAGCATTACGGCGCAGTAAATCCATTTGAAAGAATCGGTCCTGACCATGAGCAAAACCAAGAGCATAGGCTGCATCTAATCGGTTTTCGGCATGAATAACAGCCTGTCCTAAGGTATCTCGCTCAATCTTAACTGATTGCGAAATAGCGTCGCTTTTACCGCGACCATCAAGTGCCGGTAAACTTAAGTTTAATACGCCATAAACAAGCCCCGTTGCGAGTAACATTACAACGAACAAACCTATTAGTAACCATTTGATTATCTTAAACATGCCAATTATCCTTGCGCTAAAGTAACACTATATTAACCTGAGTTTTGTGAAAGAATAGTGTTGCGATACAAATAATTGAAATTAGGTTTATAGATTTGCTGTTCATTGTTAATTACCACAGAAATTGTCTATAGTAGGTAAATAGTATAAAACCTGATATTTCTCATGCCGCTAGCGACCGAAACAGATAATAAAAAACTACAAAAACTGAAGCTAGCCTTCTGGTTTTCACTTGCCTGGATCATCGTGATTGGTCTTGTAATCGACCAAATTAATTACAGCCGCGAGAAAGATGCTTTTCGTGCACAGGAACTGGCAAAAGTAAGTGCCTATCGTGCAGAGCTCGAAGCAACCTTAATATCTAACATTCAACTTGTGCGAGGGCTTGCAGTTGCTGTAGCTGCCGAACCCAATTTAGACCAAGCCCGCTTCACGCAAATTGCCAGCCCTTTATTTTCAACGTCTTCAGAGCTTAGAAACATCGGCGCGGCCCCTGATATGGTTATTCAGATGACTTATCCTCTTGTGGGTAATGAGAAATCTATCGGGCTAAACTTTTTAGAAAACCCAGCGCAGCGTGACGACGCAATTAGAGCACGAGATGAAAACCGTATTGTTATGGCCGGCCCCTTAGAGTTGGTGCAAGGTGGTCAAGCATTAATAGCAAGAATGCCCGTATTCACTCCACCAGAACTCACTTTTTGGGGGCTCCTCTCTGTTGTTCTCGACATAGATAAAATCTACACAAACTCGGGGTTAATCGCGCTAAGTCAGCATTATGATGTTGCCCTACAAGGCAGAAATGGCCTTGGTGCTAAAGGTGATTTTTTCTTCGGCTCTAAGGACGTGCTCAATACCAACCCTCTGAGCTTTAGAATTAACTTTCCAGGTGGTGAGTGGCAGATGTACGCCACACCAAAATCTGGATGGCAGCCACCAAGTTCTGCTATTTGGCCGCTAAGACTGGCCATTATTTTATTCTGTATCTTGTTTGCTGGCGCCTCTGTATTCTTTTTACGCATGGTTGAAAGACAGTACAAAAGCGAACGTATGTTAGAAACTATGAGTAGCCTTGCTAAAGTCGGCGCTTGGTCTTTTAATCTAGAGACAAGAACCGTCTATTGGTCTGATATGACCAAGCAAATTTTTAAGTTTCCTCTTAATGTACAACCAGAGTGGCCTGCTAACTTTACACATTTTAAGGCTGGTGAAAGCCGGGATAAAATTCGTCGCCTTAACGAGCGTGCAATCAAGTATGGTGAGAGTTTTGAGACTCAAGTGCAAATCATCACTGCTGAAGGTGATGAAGTTTGGGTGCTGCTACATGGTGAAGCCGAGCATAAAAATGGCCGTTGTATAAAGCTTTTTGGTTCACTACAAAATATTGATACCCGTAAACGAGGTGAGCTAGAAAACAACAAAATAGCCTTACATAATGAGATTTTAGCCTCTCTTACCGTTAATGATGCGGTACTGACGGGTAACCTTAACTTATCTAAACATGTGATTGTGCAAGCAATTTGTCACGCTTTTGATATTGATCGCGCGAGTATTTGGCTATTTAGTGACGATCGCCAATCGCTCAATACTTTTGCTATTCACGACCAAAGCCAGCCTGAATTTAACGAGCCGATTTCACTGCAACAATTTGAATTTCAAAATTATTTTGATGCCATTAACAATCATGCTGTAATTAATGCCAGTGATGCACAGCAACATCCACTGACTAGTGACCTACGTAGCAACTACCTTGATTGGTATAATATACGCTCAATGCTGACTGTGATAATCCCCACAGGTAGCAAAACAATGGGGGTTGTGTGCGCCGAAAAATGTCATAACCGCAGACATTGGAGTAAAAATGAAGAAAGCTTTTTAATCGCAGTTGCGGCACTCATTGGTAGTTTACACGCAAGTCAGCGCCGTATAGAGACCGAACAACAACTCGTTCAAGCAAAAGAAGCTGCTGAACAAGCAGTAAAAGCCAAAAGTGAATTTTTAGCAAGCATGAGTCATGAGATCCGCACCCCTATGAATGGCGTGATCGGGATGCTCAATATCATCAAACAAACCAAACTAGACACCCAGCAAAACCACCATATAGATTTGGCGCAATCATCGGCTGAATCACTATTGCATATCATTAACGATATTTTAGATTTCTCCAAAATTGAGGCCGGTAAGCTCGATATTGAAAATGTTAGCTTTAATGTATCAAAACTACTTGGCGATACTATCGAATCGTTTGCCATTAAAGCAGAACAAAACAATACCAAGTTGCTGCTAGATACCACACACCTTAATCACGGCTTTATCATTAGCGACCCTAATCGGATTAGGCAAATCATCAATAACCTAGTTAGCAATGCGGTTAAATTCACGAAAGATGGTGAGATAATTGTTATCGCCAAACTCGAAACAAACAACGAAGAATTGTTCTTGAACTGCTCTGTTATTGATTCAGGTGTAGGTATTAAGCCTGAAAAACAAGCCGCTCTATTTGACTCATTCACGCAAGCTGATGCATCAACTACACGCCAATACGGCGGTACAGGGCTTGGCCTTGCAATAGTAAAACAGCTGTGTCAGTTAATGGATGGTGATGTCAGTGTGGTTAGTTCATACGGGGAAGGCAGCACCTTTAATTTTACTGTAAAAGTTAAACGTGATCATACAAAGCAAGCGCCAGAGCCAAGCCACATTATAGATAAAAAGCATATTTTAATTGCTGATAATTGTAAGCTCAGTATCAATATTGCCAAAAAGCAATTACAACTATGGGGAGCAGAGGTCGAGACCTATACTGATATGCCAAGCTTACTCAATCGTGCTGCAATGCCAACCGATAATGGCTGCGATGCAATTTTAGTGGATTATCTTTTTTATAGCAGCGCAACAAAAGAGCACCAACAAGCATTCTTAAAATACTTTAATGCCACCAGCTGTAAACGAATTTTAATGGCCCCAATGAGCCTTACTGAAAAACAAACGAGACAAACATTAAAAGTTGAGAGTATTATCTTTAAACCATTAACGCAGTCTGATTTATTTAATTCACTGGCGAACGACAAATACATTGAACAGCAGCAGGTTAATAAAGAGGCCTTAATAACCAAGGTCGTGACCAGTAGCGATAATACTGAGTCGCAAGTCTTGCTGGTTGAAGATAATAAAGTGAATCAGATGGTGGCAGGTTCGTTGCTAAAGCAAGCAGGCATTAGTTTTGATATCGCTGAAAATGGCCTTGAAGCGATTGCAAAACTTTCAAGCCGAGAGCAAAGCCCCTACCAATTAGTGTTAATGGATTGCCAAATGCCAGAAATGGATGGTTACCAAGCAACGCGAGCCATTCGGGCAGGTGAAGCAGGCGCAGCTCATCAGGGGGTTAATATCGTCGCACTCACTGCAAATGCGATGCAAGGTGACAAAGAGCGTTGTTTAAACGCAGGTATGAACGACTATGTCACCAAACCCCTTAAATTTGACTCGCTCAATAAAAAGTTAACAGTGTGGCTAAGCACTGAAGAATAAAAAGAGAGTAAAACCATGCAATTATCATCAATTCAACAACGTGTTATTGGCTGTTTACTCGAAAAGCAAAGTACAACACCCGAACATTACCCGTTATCTTTAAACTCACTGACTAATGCATGTAATCAAAAATCTAACCGTGAGCCAGTATTGTCTCTCACTGAAGCACAAGTACAAGATACCCTCGATGAGCTTATTGCATCACGGTTAGTCACTGTTGATGAAGGGCTGTCAGGGCGTGTAAATAAATATGCTCACCGCTTTTGTAATACCGAATTTGGCAGTTTGCAATTTACTGAGCAGCAACGCGCCATTATCTGTTTGTTACTGTTACGTGGCCCGCAAACACCAGGCGAACTGAGAACTCGCAGCAACCGCCTCGCTGAGTTCAGTAATGTAAATGAAGTCGAAGCCGCATTAAATGCACTTATAGAGCAAGAACATGTGGCACGCTTAGCACGAGAGCCTGGCAAGCGAGAGAGCCGCTACATGCACTTATTTGTTGACCCAGACAGCATTACTGAAGAAATGGCTGCTAAAGAGCCTGTTCAAGATAACAGTAGTGAAGTGCAACAATTACGAAGCGAAATCGAAGATCTTAAGCAACAAATTAACGCAATAAAAGCGCATTTAGGTCTTTAATAAAAACCGCGCCCGTAACATAATGTACAAGACGCTGACAACCACAACGAAAATAGGAGCTCTACCATGCGTGCCGACATTCTGGCGGAAATGAAAGTCCAACCAACTATTGATGTAAAAGCGGAAATCACCCGTCGTGTTAACTTTCTTAAAAGCCGACTTATTGCTGCGCACTCTCGCTCACTTGTATTAGGGATCAGTGGCGGTGTTGACTCATCAACCTGTGGCCGTTTATGCCAATTAGCGGTGGATGAATTAAACCAAGAACATAACACGAACGAATATCAATTTATTGCCGTGCGCTTACCTTACGGCGTACAAGCAGATGAAGACGAAGCACAACTAGCCGTAGATTTTATTCAACCAAGTAAGCGTATGACGGTTAACATTAAAGCGGCTGTTGATGGCATGCATGAACAAGCAATGGCAGCTGTAGTTGGTGGTGGTGCTGAATTACCAGAGCAAGCTAAAATCGACTTTATCAAAGGTAATGTAAAAGCACGCCAACGCATGGTTGCGCAGTATGAAATTGCCGGTTTCAGCCAAGGCTTAGTTGTTGGTACCGATCACAGTGCTGAAAACATCACTGGCTTCTACACAAAATTTGGTGACGGAGCATGTGACTTAGCACCTTTATTTGGTTTATCAAAGCGTCAAGTTCGTGCGCTTGCTGAGCACTTGGGAGCGCCAGCTGTACTTGTGCATAAAGCCCCAACGGCCGACTTAGAATGTGATCGCCCAGGTCTAACTGACGAAGAAGCGCTTGGCCTCACTTACGATCAAATTGATGATTTCTTAGAAGGTAAAGAAGTCAGCAATGAAGTAGAAGAAAAGCTAACAGCAATTTACTTACGTACTCAACATAAGCGCCAAGCGATCCCAACGGTATACGACGAGCTTTAAAAACAGTTAAAACACTAAAAGGGCAATAATCATTGCCCTTTTTCCTTCCTCGTACAGACCCTTAGCAATATTCAAAACCTTCAATCACTCATTATCGGCCGCGCTAAATGATCTAGAGCGCTATGCTTGACGTAAAAGTTAGCAACATGATTGCAGTAAAGATGAAATAGTTCTGTAATTTGGTTTATAGTTGTTACAGTTAAGTACATTACATTTCAAATCAAAAATCTAAGGTTTTATATTAGTTTATGTCATCGCCCATTTTAATTACTGGCGCAGGCCAACGTATTGGACTCGCTCTGGCCGAGCACTTTTTAGCGCAAGGGCAAGAAATCATAGTCACTTACCGTACCCGCCATGAAGCAATTGATGTGCTTGCAGGTAAAGGCGCTATTTGCATCCATGCTGATTTTAATAGTGACCAAGCTATCGGGCATTTTATCGAAGAATTAAAAACCCATACCAACCAGCTCAAGGCAATTATCCATAATGCGTCTAGCTGGGATTGCGAAGCAAATAACCACGATTACGCAGACCTATTCGATAACATGATGCGTATCCACGCCAAAGCGCCCTATTTAATTAATTTAGCAGCTTCTGATTTGCTACTGCATTATCAGCAAAACAGTGGCCAAGCCGCAGATATTATTCACTTAACCGATTACGTAGTTGAAAAAGGCAGCCCTAAGCACCTTGCTTATGCAGCAAGCAAAGCAGCGCTTGATAATTTAACCAAGTCGTTTGCCGCTAAATTTGCACCAGCCATTAAAGTGAATGCTATCGCCCCTTCGTTAATTATTTTTAACGAACACGATAGCGACGAATACAAAGCCAAAACATTAAAGAAATCGCTAATGGGCATTGAGCCCGGCTGCGCCGAGATTATTAACAGCGTAGAACTATTACTAAGCAGTCACTACATCACAGGTCGCTCTATGCCTGTTGATGGTGGCAGACATTTAAAATAACGAATTACTGAGAAAGCTATGCACGATGATTTAAAAAATAGTTACCAACAAATAATTACCGCAGTAGGTGAAGATCCTGCTCGTGAAGGATTACTCGACACACCAAAACGCGCAGCAAAAGCGATGGAGTATCTGACTAAAGGCTATCGTCAAACATTAGATGAAATTACCAATAATGCGGTATTCACTTCAGATGCCGATGACATGGTCTTGATCCAAGACATTGAGCTTTACTCTATGTGTGAGCACCACTTGCTGCCATTTGTTGGCCGCTGCCATATCGCTTATATCCCTAACGGCAAAGTGCTTGGTTTATCTAAGTTTGCGCGAATTGTTGACATGTATGCGCGTCGTTTTCAAATTCAAGAGCAATTAACCCATCAAATTGCTAAAGCGGTTGAAGAAGTAACTGGCGCGAAAGGTGTTGGTGTAATCGTTGAAGCAAAACATATGTGTATGATGATGCGCGGCGTTGAAAAGCAAAACTCAAGCATGCGTACATCGGTTATGTTAGGTAACTTCAGAGCCGATCCAAAAACCCGTAACGAGTTTTTACAACTAGTTAGAGGGTAATGATGGCCAATGCAATTATTAATGTCACTAATCTCAGGCTACGAACCTTTATAGGTTTTAACCCTGAGGAACGTGAGAAAAAACAAGATGTAGTGATTAACTTAGAAATTCACTACCCTGCTGATCAAGCTTGTGAAACTGACGCAGTCGATAAAGCGCTAAACTACAAGACCATTACTAAAGAAGTGATCAGCCTTGTCGAAGAAGGCCACTTTTTGCTGTTAGAAAAACTGGTTGCTGAAATTTTAGCAATTTGCCACCAGCATCAAAGTGTTCACTATGCCAAAGTACGCGTCGATAAACCTCATGCGCTGCGCTTTGCAGATTCAGTATCACTGACCCTTGATTGGCAAAAAAGCTAGAATAACTTTTCTAGTCCTACCGCAAAGGCAAGCACAGCTAAATAACGTGCGCCTTTGCCTAGGCTCACGAGTAACAAAAAGATTGAAAACTTAACCCTAAAAATTCCGCCAACAACCGTTAAAGGGTCGCCGACAATAGGCAGCCAAGCAAATAGCAAACTGTAAATACCGTATTTATTAAATTGCTGTTCGGCTTTGTCTATCGACTTTTGTGAAACAGGAAACCATTTACGGTCTTTAAATCGCATAACCTGCGTGCCCAGCCAATAATTCACACAGCTCCCGAGCACATTACCCACAGTCGCACTTAGCCATAACAGCCAAAGTAGATAGTCACCACTGGCTATCATTGCTGTCATCACTAATTCTGAAGAGCTAGGTAATAAGGTTGCGGAAATAAACGCGCTGAAAAATAACGATAAGTAGGCCATAAACATCACATAAAAAAGCTCAGCAAATGGCTGAGCTTTTAGTATATGGCAATTAGTTTACTTTATAAATTCTATCGCCATAGGGTATTTAACTTCTTTACCATCATTGGCTTTAATCGCCGATACTACCACCATAATCAATGAGAATAGCGCTACTAATGGCAGCAGGATGACTCCAACGACAACAAACATCAGCATAAAGCACACAATGTAAGCAATCATCATGGTTAATTGAAAGTTTAATGATTTGCGACCATGCTCAGCAACAAGTGGCATTTCTTCTTTTTTTACAAGCCAAACAATCAAAGGCCCAATCACCGAACCAAACGGGAAAAGCAAGCCTGCTAAGGCACTTAAGTGACAAAACATCGCCCATGTGCGCTGCTCTTTGTCTGCCACAATTATTTCAACTTTTTGATTATCATCCATTTTAAATTCCTTGTTATGGGTCTGTTTGTTTCTCTACTATAAACCGTAATGACTTTTTACCCTAGTTAAATTGGTTAAATTTAAAACTCTCAACCAGCAAAAAAGGCTGTAATCAACGTTGTGATAAAAATGTGATAACTTCGTGAGGGTTTCTGGATATTGCTATTCGATACTGGTTTTGAATCATCAAAAACAGGAATCTCACATGAAAGCTTTACCTTTAACTTTATTCGCTGCATGCGCAGTAACTAGCCTTGCAAGCCAAGCTGCTGAGCTTGATATAAAACTAACTAACCTCACGCAAGGTTTACACTTTACCCCTATTCTCATTACTGCCCATAACAGTGACAGCAAACTTTTCAGCGTTGCTATGCCTGCTTCAACAGCCCTACAGACTATGGCTGAAGGTGGCAATCTCGAGCCATTAATGACTGAAGCCACAGCCGCAAACAGCGACATGGTTGCCAACCCAGCTGAAGGTTTATTAGCCCCAGCAAGCTCAACGGTGGCGAGCTTATCCACCAAGGATGGCAATAACTACTTATCTCTAACAGCCATGCTACTGCCTACCAATGATGGCTTTGTAGGTTTAGATAGTTGGATGATCCCAACAGAAGCTGGTACCTACACTATTTATCTTAATGCCTATGATGCGGGCACCGAAGCCAATGATGAGCTTGTTGTTGAGGGTTCAGGTATGCCGGGTACGCCAGGCATTCCTGCCGCACCGGGTGGTAATGCAGGTATGAATGGTAGCGGCGTCACCAGTAGCGAAACCAATATGATGGTGCATATTCATCCGGGTAATTTAGGTGACGACGATTTAGAAGCAGGTATGAGTGACCTCGACAACACCGTACACAGATGGTTAAACCCAGTTGCGATGCTAACAGTTACGGTTAAATAGGAGGTTATTATGCGCTTTTCAAAAAGCTTAATTATCCTCGCACTGAGTGCCAGCCTTGCGGCCTGTGGGGATTCAGATAATAACGAGGTGGAAGTAACAGATCCTGTAATGCCCGTTATGAGCTATGAATTTACAGTACAAGTTACGAATTTAACCAATGCCCAACCATTGTCACCGATTGCAGCCATTGCTCACTCTGAGGGTATGCTTTGGCAAATAGGTGAACCAGCTTCAGCTGCGCTCGAATTAATGGCTGAAGGAGGAGATAACAGTGAATTATTAGCAACTGATTTTGCTATGGCCTCAAGCTCAGCTGAGAGTCCACTCCCTCCAGGTGAGCAAGTCACTTTAATGCTGAGTACTGAGCAGCTTGATTCATTAAAAATCAGCTTAGCGACCATGTTGGTGAATACAAATGACGCGTTTACCGGTCTTAATGCAATAGACGTGTCTTCGTTAGCGGTTAATGAGTCACTGTCTCGCACTAGTTTTGCCTATGATGCAGGCACAGAGGCTAACTCTGAAGCACAAGGCACGATCCCAGGCCCTGCCGACTCAGGCGAAGGCTACAACGAAATGCGTGACGATATTAACCGTGTTGCAATGCACCCAGGTGTGGTTAGTCAAGATGATGGCCTGACAAACTCAGTGCTCACCAGCCAGCATAAGTTTGATAACCCGGTTGCTCGGATCACGATAACGCGGACGCAATAATAATCGCACTCCTTACACAGAAGGTCATAAGGATGTGCCTCTGTGATTTGGAGTGAGCCATGCGCCAAGAAAAATTATTAATCGTCGAAGATGATAGAGCAATCCGCCAACTTATCAGCACACAATTGCACTGCCTAAACTTACATATTGATGAAGCCTCGAGCGCAGAAGCTGCAATAAAGAAGCTTGCCAGCTCAAGTTATGGCTTAGTACTGCTTGATATTAACCTGCCACAAATGGATGGCTTGAGCTTATGTCGCAAAATTAAAGAGCACTACCCAAGTATTGCCGTTATTTTACTGACCGCACTCAGTAGCGATATGGACAGAGTGATTGGTCTGGAGATGGGCGCTGATGATTACATTTGCAAGCCGTTCTTCGCCAGAGAATTACAAGCACGAATAAAAACACAATTACGGCATAGGTCACAGCTTATAGCAGCTCAATCACACCATGAAGATAACGCTCAAGCGGCAATCCAGTTGGGTGAACTGCACATTGAATTTGCCAGCCACCAAGCATTTTTAGCTGACCAAGCAATTAACTTAACCGCCACCGAATTTGATTTACTGGTCTACTTTGCCAAACACCCAAACCATGTTTTTAGCCGCCAACAGTTACTTGACCAAGTATGGGGTTATCAACACAGCGGCTACGAGCATACGGTTAATTCCCATATAAACCGTTTACGCAGTAAGTTTGAGCAACATCACTCAGCCAATTTTATCGAAACAGTTTGGGGTGTAGGCTATAAATTAAACCCCGGTCAATTGAGTGCAAACTAATGAAATCAATGACGCTTTATCAAAAACTCGCTTGGTCATTAGTGCTTATTTTTAGCCTGTTGTGCGCACTGGTTTTAAATTGGAGTAAGCAGCTAGAGCAAAGCTCGGTACACCATGCTCAGCAAAATTTGCACCTCCAATTAGCCGAACATTTAGTGCATGATAACCCACTGATCCAGCAAGGTGTGTATGACTATAAGGCACTAGAAAACTTATTTCACACGCTGATGATACTTGGTCCGGCATTTGAATTTTATTTTGTAGATCCAGAAGGTCATTTACTGACTTATTCCGCCAAACCGGGGCAAGTCGTGCGGCAACAAATAAACTTAAGCCCGATACAGCAGCTGCTCGACAACCCCACTGCCACGCCAATTTATGGTGACGATCCACGTAGCAACGATGGCGTAAAAATTTTTTCGACCGCACCAGTTTATAATCAGCAACAACTGCAAGGCTATTTGTACGTGATAATTGGCGGGCAAGCTTACGATACAACCCTTAAAAACATTAAAGCCAATGATAACCTTTGGCTAGCCGCAATGTGGTTTGTAGCCGCCTTAGTTGCGCTCTTTATTGCGATGTTGCTGTTGTTTCGGTTTTTCACTTTACCGTTAAAAAAACTCAATAAAGAGCTTAATAAAATAGAAGCAGCGAACTACAGCCTAACCAGAATGTCATTGGATTCTAGCTACAGTGCTGATGATGAAATTGGCAATTTAAGCAAAGGCGTCAATGCCATGCTGGCGCGTATTGATGAGCAGTTTCAGTCATTACAGCAAGCCGATAAGCAACGCAGAGAGTT
Organism: Pseudoalteromonas sp. P1-26; assembly: GCF_001401795.1. Classification (NCBI taxonomy): domain Bacteria; kingdom Pseudomonadati; phylum Pseudomonadota; class Gammaproteobacteria; order Alteromonadales; family Pseudoalteromonadaceae; genus Pseudoalteromonas; species Pseudoalteromonas sp. P1-26. Next base: position 56,167 of record NZ_LKDX01000023.1, read on the forward strand.
ACTCACTCACTTATCACATGATTTACGTACGCCGCTATCTTCACTGCACGGCTTTTTGGAGGTGATCAATAAACCGGATAGCCACTTAAACGAGCCTGAGCAACGTCATTATCTCAACCTTGCAATGGATAACTGCCAGCAACTAAAACAGCTGATTGAACAAATTTTTGAGCTGGCTAATTTAGAGTGCGGCCAAGTGAAAATACAATCCGAGACCTTTAATTTGGGCGAGTTAATTTATGATTGTGTGGCAAAGCTTGCTCTAACAGCGCAATCAGCGGGAATTTCACTCAAAGTTATTCCTGAAATCTGCGATTTTACCGTGACAGCAGACATTGCAAAATTAGAGCGGGTACTTACAAACTTAATCGAAAATGCCATTCGGCACACCCCACATGGCGGTGAAATTGCCGTTAAGGTTAGCCAGCAAAGTGATCAGTTATACGTAGCAGTGTCTGATACCGGGGTTGGTATTCATGAGGATGAACTCAATGCGATTTTCGAACCTCACTATCAGGCTCGTAATAGTATAAAACGAGGCTCAACTGGCTTGGGACTTGCTATTTGCAAGCAACTGCTCACCCTAATGGATAGTGAAATAAACGTAAAAAGTACCTTAGGAAAAGGCAGTGAATTTCGCTTTAATTTAGCTATGCAGGCACCCGCTTAATCACGGATGCCTGCGTTGTTATTATTTTTCGATACCCGCCAAATCGAGCATAAAGGCGTAATATAAAGCGGTATCTTGCAAGCTTTTAAAGCGCCCAGAAGCACCGCCGTGCCCTGCTTCCATGTCGGTTTTGAACAGCAACAGGTTATCATCGGTTTTATATTCACGTAGCTTAGCAACCCATTTTGCAGGCTCAAAATACTGAACTTGAGAGTCGTGTAAGCCGGTGGTGACTAGCATATTTGGGTAAGCCTGCTTCTTAACTTGGTCGTACGGGGAATATGACAGCATGTAATCGTAATAGACTTTATCGTTCGGGTTACCCCACTCGTCATACTCATTCGTTGTCAGTGGCAAGCTGGCATCTAGCATGGTCGTAACTACATCAACAAAAGGCACAGCAGCAATCACCCCTTTATAAAGTTCAGGTGCTTGATTCACAACAGCCCCCATTAGCAAGCCTCCTGCACTGCCACCCATGGCAAAAATATTATCCTTATCACCATACTTTTGAGCTGCTAATGATTTAGTCACATCAACAAAGTCATTAAAGGTGTTTTGTTTTTTCAGCAACTTGCCGTCTTCGTACCAAGGACGACCCAGCATTTGTGAGCCACGGATATGCGCAATCGCAAACACAAAACCACGATCAAGTAAGCTTAATCGAGAGCTAGAAAAGCTCGGATCCATGGTCGCACCATACGAACCATAACCATATTGCATAAGCGGATTCGAGCCGTCTTTTTTGAACTTGTCTTTACGATAAACAAGGCTCACAGGAACATCGACACCATCCCTAGCCGTCACATAAACTCGCTCAGAGGCATAGTTGTCAGGATTGAAATCACCTAATACTTTACGTTGCTTAAGCAGTGTTTTTTCGCCACTTTCTAGGTTGATATCGTAGCTGCTGCTTGGCGTCGTCATACTTGAATAGTAAACACGTAAGTTAGAGTTATCTAACTCACGATTGCCATAACTGAAGACCATGTAAGTTGGGTCATTAAATGCAACGACTTGCTCTTGTTGGTTACGAAGGTCACGAATAGTAATTCGGGTTTGCCCCATTTCTCGCTCTTCATACACCAAGTGATTATTAAATAACTCAATGCCTTCAAGTTTCACGTTATCACGACCAGCAATTAGCGTTTGCCAGTTAGCTTTATCATGAGCCTTATCGCGGTGAACTTTCATCAGTTGAAAGTTAACTGCATTTAAATTAGTAACGATGTAGTACCAATCGCCTAATTTACTGATGTCATATTCAAGCCCAGCTTCGCGTTCAATAAAACGCTTTGGCATTGCTTTGACATCATTGGCATCAATAACCGACACACCCGATGCACTGGTACTGCCATGGCTAATATAGATTTCTTGTTGGTCTTTACTCTTATAAATACCGGTGTAGTAACTGGTATTTTTCTCTTCGTAAACGAGTTCGTCGTCGGCTTGAGGGGTGCCTAGTGTATGGCGATATACTTGGTAGCCTAACAGCGTTTGTAGGTCTTTTTTGATGTAGTAAAAGGTTTTGTTGTCATTAGCCCACACGACATCACCTTCTGTACCTTCAAGACTCTCTGTGAGCATTTTACCTGTGGTTAAATCTTTTACTTTAATTGTGTAAATACGACGACTCACAGTGTCTTCACCATAAGCCAGCAAGTTGCCATTTGGGCTGACAGCTAAACCTGTTACGGCAAAATAGTCATGATTTTTAGCAAGCTCATTCACATTCAAGATAACCTGCTTACCTTCCCCTTGGCTATCTTTGCTGCGCACATACACTGGGTATTCGTCATCACCGCGCGTTTGTGAGAAATAGTAATATTCCCCTTTTTTTGTCGGTACCGTATCGTCATCCTTCTCAATACGCCCTTTAAGTTCTTCGAACAGGGTGTTTTGTAGTGTTTGTGTATGCGCTAACTTGCTTTCAACATACGCATTTTCAGCATTCAAATGCGCAATAACAGCGGCATCTTTGCGCTTATCATCACGCATCCAATAGTAGTTATCGATACGAGTGTCACCATGAATGGTCATTTCATGAGGTATTTTTTTGGCGACGGGTGCTGCAATCTGAATTTGCTCTGTAATAACGGCTTGTTCTTTATTATCGGGGACTTTATTACACGCTGATAGAACAGCTAAAGAGAGTGCCGCAAGGCAAAGTGAATGGCCAACTTTCATGGGATTCCTGTTTTCGTTTTATTATTCTGTCTCCAATATAAGTAAAAAAACTGCAATATATAAGTAGCCTTTGTGAAGCAATGTAAAAAGGGAGCCGAAGCTCCCTTTTATCACTTATTTATCAAGTAATTACTTTTGCTTACGACGACGCATAAATGCGAACGGTGCAGCAAGTAATGTTAACCATGCTAGTGAGCCTGAAGAAGATTTTTTCTTCTCTGGTTCTTCAGCTACAACATCTTCTGCCGGGTCTTGTGTTACTGCAATAGTAATCGTCACCGCTTCAGACATATTGCCTGCAGAGTCAACTGCAGTTACTGATACTTCGATAGAGGTTGTTTGCTCATAATCGATAGCACCCGCAACCATTAACTCACCTGCATCACTGATGCTAATGCTATCACTACCTGTCACTTCATATGTTGCGATAGGAGTCAGATCAGCATCTGGGTCAGTTGCAGTCACAGTACCAATTACAGTACCTTCTGCGGCATTTTCTTGAACAGAGAACTCACCAAGCTCAGCATCGATTACTGGGTTAACTTCTTCTGGCTCGTCAGCAACGTTCATAACTTCAACAGTCACCATCGCTGATTCAGAGATATTACCTGCAGAATCTACCGCCACAACTTCAAGCTCAATGCTCATCATGCCAGCATCGTAGTCAAGCATGTCGCTGTTCATAACAACAACATCACCTGAAGCAGTCACTGAAACAGCTGAAGAAGTAGAATTAACTACAATGTATTCAGCGATAGGGTTAGCAAGCTCAGCACCATATGTTGCTTCTAATGTGCCAATCACTGTATCTACCGCAGTATTTTCATCTACAGAGAATGATGCATCATCAAGAACTGGGGCAACATCAGCATCTTCGCTTGGTGTTGCTGCGTATGCTTTTGAGCCTGAGTCAGATAAGATCATGAAGTCTGCACCAGCGTTCAATAGTGTTGCAGAAGCGCCTGGCTCTAATGAGCTAACTACTTCGCCTGATTCATCAACTAGAGCTGCATATACGTCACTTGATGCGTCAGTGAATGTATATGTGCCCATTGCAACATCGCCTTCGCCTGATGCAATTGGTGTCCACGTTGCTTCTTCTGTACGGAAACGTACATTTGCAGTTGCGCGGCCAATATCATCAGCAGTAAGGCCAAATGCACCTAGACAGCTTTGCATTGTGAGGTGGTTATTACCTATGATTTGGTAAATATTATCAAGGTTACCTGAAGAGCTACCGTAGCCATGCGTAAAGGTAATTGCTGTACCTGGCTCAACATCATAGAACCATTCTAACTTACCATTTTGTACCGTTACATCGTATGTACCATCTTGGTCTACGTCGAAGTCAGCCATGAAGCCACCCACGTAAGAGTGAGTAATACCTTCATTCATCACAAGGGTAGTCAAAGTTACATAACCGCTATCACAGATATCAGTAGACACTGCAAATGTTTCGATTGATGCACCAACTAAATCAAAGCGTTGGTCTTCATCTACATCATCAGTCATTACTGTAGGAGCAAATATTGGCTCAAGTGCTACAGCACCTGTATTCGTTAACTCATGAGCAACACCATTATCTGTCGTCATTACTGGCATGAAGCTCATTGCTGCATTTGCTTTTGGTAATACGTGGTATACAAGGTGGAATGCTTCATCACTACCATCAGAGAAGATTAACGCACCATCAAGCTCTAGGTTAGTTAAATCAGCCGTAGCATCTTGTGAGCCGATATTGTCATCCGTTAATGTCCACTCAGGTAATGTTGCAGGATCAATCGTCGCTGTCACATCAAATGACATAGTTTGGCCTGCTGGCACTGTAATTGACTCTGGGTAGTCAAGAGAGAATGAACCACGTTCAACATCATCTGCATAACGCTGTTCAAGAGAAAGTGTGTACACTTGGTCTTCGTTAGAGAAGTTCTTAACTTGAACTGTTTTAGTAAGCTCAACTGTTTCAGATGCGTTTACTAAACCAAACGAAAGCGCTGCTTGTTTAGTATCTGCAGCCCAAGCAGCAACTGGTAAGTTAGCCGCTTTATTTACATCAACAAGACCCGCACCGATATAACTAATTGGTGCAAGCTCAGCGTCAGGGTTAAGCGCTAACGGCTCCATAGTCACATTTAGGTTTGCCGTGTTCATTAACGTCGCTTTAATTTCAAACGCGTTTCGCTCTGGCAGCGCTTCTTTTAATAAGCTCACCGCACCTGCAGTAATAGGACCCGAGAATGAAGTACCTGTTGCACCAGTAAGACCATCACCAAGACCAGGGTGAGCAGTCATGATATTAACACCTGGTGCTGTAATTTCAGGTTTTAACAGACCGCCCATTGAAGGGCCACGTGATGTGAAGTCAGCAATAGCACCAGAAAGAACTAGACGTTCAACTGTTAGGTTAAATGTACCGCCCGCTTTAAGTGCTGTACCTGCAGCAAATGTTACACCTACAGAAGGGATAGTTACAGTCGGATCTGAACCGCCCATAGGTGCTGGCGTGCCATCATCATTATTGTTTGCAATTATAACAAACTCTGCGCCTTTAGCTTGTGCTGCTAATACTTTAACTGTGAATGCACATGCACCACGGTCGATGATAACGCCTTTGCCTGTAAAATCTACGTCGTCAGCAAACGCTTCACAAGCCGTTTGATTCGCATCAGGGTACACAAGTTCCAAGTTTTCATTAGTGTAGTTAAATGCCATCTGTGGACCAAAGCTGGCCGGCTGTACAATCGCTTCTTCACCATCAACTGTACCGCTACCAATTGATTCTTCACCGGTAGGGTGAGTCATCGCACCTACTGAAAGAGCGTTTTCAGTTGTACTTGGACCACCAACGATGAATGGGTAAGCGCCATCATTACCTGCAGAGATAACAACGTTTGTGCCAAGTTTAACCGCTTGGTTGATGAACAGGCCAACTGCATCGTTTGCAATATCACCGTAATCACCACCGAGAGACATGTTGATAACATCAACACGGTCACTAATGTCGCCATTGCCATCAGGGTCCATTGCACTCTCAAGCGCTAGTAGTTGTGCAAGGCCAGGACAACCGCTATTACATACCGAGTAAACAAATAAATCTACGTTTGGCGCGATGCCATTAACAGAGTGAGAAACGTGTGTACCGTGGTTAGTTGTCACATCAATTGGATCATCGTCATAATTGATGTAGTCATAACCGCCTAATACTTTACCTTGTGGCCAATCAACTGAAGCAGGATCAGCAATTGCTGCAGCATACGCTTCGTCAGTACCCGCACCACCAAAGGCTGTATGAGTGTAGTCAATACCTGTATCAAGAACAGCAACGCGAACACCTTCACCTGTTGCTAAACCGTTAGATACTAGCGGAGTTGCTTCAATATAGTCAGCGCTGTCAGCAACATGCAACTCATAGTCGTATACTGGGTAAATGCCTTCTACTTGAGAATTTGATAGTAACTTAGCGACGTCTTGCTTATTACCATTTACCACAACAGAACTTACTAGCGTTGAAGTTTTAGCAACAACTTGAAGAGGCAAGTCCATACTGTTAATTGCTTGCTCTACGCTTGCTTGTGCTATTTTAGCTTGCGCTTGAATTGACGCTACATCCGCGCCCATTGTTTTTGCATTGATACTTGCAGGAGCATTTAACTTAATTAACCAACTTGTTGCTTCACTGCGAACTTTTTGTTCTTTCTTAGTTACCGCGCTCGCTTTGATTAATTTTTTACCGGCAAGATTATATTTAGAAAAGTCATTAGCTTGTGCACTAGCGCACATTGCACTTGTCACAGCCAAAGCAACTGCTGTTCTTTTTATTAGATTATTAGACATGGGTTCCCCTGGGATATGTTATGTTATCGTCTAAATAGTGATTGAAACAAAGTTTCAGAACTAATATAAAACGGAAACACAAACAAGAACAACATTTCAGTTACAAAACAATTACAAATATTTAAGATCGAAACACACAAATAATCACAACCCACTGTTTATAAATAACTTTACATGGTGAAGAGCAGTTGTAAATGTTTGTAAATGAAAATTAGGTGTTGAGTTTTAATAAATAGAGTACTTTCAAATGAATTCAGAAGTAATCAACATTCTTACCATGGCAAAAGTAATTCAAACTGCTGTTGCACCCGTCTTTTTAATTACCGGTATTGCAGCAACGTTAGGCGTGCTTTCAAACCGCTTGGCACGTATTACCGATCGAGCTCGGCAGTTAGAACGTAAACTTAAAGTCAGTACTGATGAAGACTTCAATAAGTCATTAACAACAGAGCTAAGGGCACTGTTGAAACGCTCTCGCTGCATTCATATCGCCTTTAGTTTAAGTGTACTCAGTGCCTTATTAGTATGTGCTGTGGTTATGTGTCTATTCTTATCACATATTCAATCTATCAACTTGAGCGTGACAATTGCTAGCTGCTTTGTGGCTGCTATGGCGCTTTTGATATGTGGATTTTTATCTTTGTTATGCGAGGTTTTCTTAGCCACCAGAAGCATGCGCCGTGGCATGATCTTCGCCGATATTGATATTAATGATTAAATTAAACTTAAGTTAAGATTAACCGCAATACACTTGAATATTATATTGAGCTAAGATACAACTCAGTTAGTTTACTTTTATGACATCTTAAGGGGCAAAAGGAATGAAATTAAAACAATTAGTAGTGGGTGCAATGCTTTCAACAATGGCATTTGGCGCATCAGCAAATTCTGTATTTGAAGAGCCAAGCGATGCAATCGAGTACCGTCAGGCAGCATTTTCAATGATCCGCGTACAAATTGGCGACATGGGCGATATGCTAAAAGGAAAAGTACCTTTTGATGCAGAACGTTTTCAAAAGCGTGCCGACAATGCAGCGGCATTATCTAAAATGCCTTGGGAAGCTTTCGTAGCGGGTTCTGACAAGGGTGATACATCTGCACTTGCAGCTGTATGGAGCGACAACGAAACCTTTATGAAAAAAGCAGTTGCTTTCCAACAATATGCAGATGAGCTAGCAGTTGCAGCACAAAGCGGCGATAAAAAAGTAATTGGCAAAGCATTTGGCGCATGGGCTAAAGGCTGTAAAGATTGCCATAAGTCTTTCAAAGACTAGTTAAAAATTTGAACTAAAAAGGCGCTTATTAGCGCCTTTTTTAATGTCTTGAATTACCTACCCAAGCAAATAGCTGAGTGGCTCAGCACCCCAAGTCGTAAATAGCACCACTAAGCACACTGCAAAAATAACAAAAGCTATCAACGGCGATTTTGTAACAGGCTCAGTAACCGCAACTTGGTCGCTACTGCCCGTTAGCATAGGTTTCACTAAGTTTTTTCCTTTAATGCGGTAAATCACAATCGCTATTACATGCAACACAATGGCATACAACAAAATATCAAAGTTTAAATGATGTAACCAACCGGCAAACTCTACGGTATCTGAGGATACATGCTCAACGAGTGGACCATCCGTTAAGATATCGTCACTGGTCATTAAGCCAGAGGTTAACTGTACGATAAGTAACGCAAAAAAGGCTATCACCATATAACTACCCGCCGCGCCATGACCCGCCTTATGTTCATTGCTTGTAAACGATTTAATTGCGGCGATTGGTGAATGAATCAGCGCAGACAGCTTTGCCGTTTTACTACCAATAATGCCCCAAAGAAGACGTGTAATAATAAGCGCTAGAGTGAAGTAGCCTGCAGCAAAGTGCAGCTCCAACATACCTTCTTCAGCACTAAAATAGAGGGTTGCGATGGCCGCAACTAATAACCAATGGAAGCTTCTTATAAAGCCATCCCATACTTTAACTTTAGACATTGTAACTTTCCCTTTAAAAGACGCTAATGATTTCAGCAACAGGCTCGGCTATACATTATTGCAAACTTCAGTTATTTTGACACACCTCTATTTCAGCTGTTTTGATCTGAGCCATAACAACAAACATGAGCGATAAGATGCATAAATCAACAATAAGAGCCTTGCTAAAAGGATTTTTCGACATGCTCCCCTTATGCCTTGCGGTGTTACCTTGGGGAATTTTATGTGGCTCGTTAGCAGTTCAAAATGGCTTCAGTGCTTTAGAAACACAAGCTATGTCGTTATTGGTATTTGCAGGCTCAGCACAGCTCGTTGCGATTGAATTAATGGCAGGAAACACGCCGCTTTTAACTATTTTATTTACCACACTCATTATTAGCTCACGGCACTTTTTATATGGTTTAGCTATTCGCCACAAAGTAATAGATCAACCCTTTCGTTGGCGACTGCCAGTGAGTTTTGTACTAACAGATGAATTATTTGCTTTTTCGCATCATCACAAAGCCTACCGCACAAAAGTGCGCCTTATTTACGCGCTAAGTGCCGGCTTTAGTTTTTATATTGCCTGGAATATCTGGACCCTCCTTGGTATTGTCGCAGGAAGCTTACTTCCCGATTTAACACACCTAGGTCTTGATTTTGCCATCGCTGCCACGTTTATTGCTTTAGTTATTCCGGGTGTAAAGAACCTTGCAACACTGGCTACAGTGATCACCGCAGGCGTTGTAGCAACACTATTAAAAAGTCAGGGCTTTCAACTTTGGCTTGTCACCGCGGCTCTTATCGCTATGACGGTTGGTTATCTAATTAGTCGCTGGCAAGCAAAAGAGGAGCATACGCTATGATGATCACCATTTTATTAATGGCGTGTATTACCTTCTTCACACGTTACTTATTTTTGCACCGCGCATTACCATTCAAAGTCGGTCCGAAAATGCAGCAATTTTTAAGTTTTAGCGCCCCAGCCGTACTCACCGCAATTTGGGTGCCCATTGTGTTTATTAATGACGAAGGGATAAATCTAGAGTGGCAAAATCCTTATCTAAGTGCTGCTATTTTGTCTGTTATCGTGGCCTATAAAACACATAACATATACTACACAACACTGGCAGGTATGGGATTATTTATAATTTTAAGTTAGCTACGATACTTAACGCCAAGTAAGAAGAACCGCTGATTAAAATTTACCCTTTTAGAAAGATGCCAAGCAAGTTAGAATCAATGCAACAATAATAAAAAGTTATCATTATGAGCGAATTTCACCAACTTTCTGCCACCAGCCTACAAGGCCAAACCGTTGACTTTTCTGATTTTGAAAACAAGGTTGTGCTTGTTGTAAATACCGCAAGTAAATGCGGTTTCACTCCACAATATGAAGGCTTACAAGCACTGCACGAAAAGTATCATGAGCAAGGCTTAGTAATAATTGGTTTTCCATGTAACCAGTTTGGCAAACAAGAACCAGGTGATGCAAAAGAAATTAAAGAAGGCTGCCTTATTAACTATGGCGTTAGCTTTTTAATGATGAGCAAAGTCGATGTGAATGGCGAACATGCTCACCCTGTTTTTAGATACCTAAAATCAGAATTACCGGGGTTTATCACCCGCAAAATAAAATGGAACTTCACCAAATTTTTAATTGGTAAAGATGGCAAGGCCATTAAGCGATATGCGCCACTGACAAAACCTGAACAGCTCGAGTCAGACATCGCAGCTGCACTGGGCAAATAACAAAGCCTAAAAGCAATAAAGAGGCAAATTGCCTCTTTATCTAAATTTATGCTTAGTCGTTCAAGTACTCGTCAAAGTCGTCGTCGCCTAAGTTTCTGCGCAAGCGTTTTTGTTCAAGATAGTCTTCCAACTTCTTCTTTACGCGTTGCTTTTTCTTGTCGTGTTGATTACGCCCGACCATTTCGTACTCGTCTTCAACAAAATCGTCATCTAGCGCGTCATAACTAAATGTCTTACCCACAACCCACTCCATAAAGTGTTTGAGACCAATTCTTGAGATTAAAATTTGCTCGATGAATTGGCAAAGATTAAAAAGCTCAGTAGTAATTTAGTATCTAAAAAACCACCAAAATAAAGCCATACACCCATGCTAAATAGGTCATATGTCAATATTGTGAATAAATAGCGCTAAATTTGATTTCTGAAAAGTGAGAGTTTTTTATCGTTTCGATAAAAGTCATTTATGCATGTGTATTTTTTAGTTAATTTGACTAAAAAATGGTTAAAAAGTTATTCCCCGCAATTTTTAAAAAACCATAGAAACACAGCAAGGCATTGAATTAATTGAACTTATAAATTTTGGCATTCAATTTGATTATGTATTTGTGTCATTTCAAACAGGAAAGAAAAAAATGAAAAAGTTATTGTTAGTAAGTTCTTTATTTATCGCTACCGGCGCAATGGCTCATAACGATAATGATACAAATATTTCATTCAGCGGTGAGCAGTGTGATGTTGAATTTATAAATGATGTACGCATCACACCAAGCGAGTTAGAAGTATACACAGCCGATAATCGCACTATGAAAATCATCGATCAGCACACTTTATATATCGATGGTCAAAGCGTGTCGCTTGATGCTTCACAACAGCAAGCAATTGCAGATTACTCAGACAGCTTACGCAGCCAACTTCCTGAAGTAGCAAATATCGCACTTGATGGTGTAAAAATAGCTGGTGTAGCCATCGAAGAAGTCTCAAATGCTTTCAATATTGATGGCCTAAGCGACATTTCAGAATTAATGGACGATATCAGCGTAGAAGTACAAAACGCTTTCTATCAGCAAGGTGCGTTCACCATGGGTCAGCAAAATTTCGAAAAATTTGGCCAAAACTTTGAAGACCAATTCGATGAGCAAATCGAATCGGCTGTCGAGTCAGCCATGATGCAATCGATGGGCAGTATTTTAGTGGCGCTAGGCTCTGAACTTTTAGGTTCAGGTGGCGACATGGATGAGTTTGAGCAACGTATGGAAAACATGGGCGCACAAATCGAAGCTCGTGTAGAAACACAGGCAGCTCAACTTGAAGAGCGTGCAGATGCATTATGCGGCAGCTTTGCTGATATCGCTCATAAAGAGCAAGAGCTAGTAGTTCTAGTACCAGAGCTAAAAGAGTATCAACTATTTACTTTCAAACAGAATGCAGAGTAATTGACTAATTAACATCCCTGAACCAAAACACTTGGTCCTTTCGCGCAGAGCTTGCTCTGCGCTTTTTTATTTTTTGGCCAGCACAGTCAGCTGCGATAACGTTTTAATCGCCTGCTCTAAATTCTCAGACCAAGGCAAGCCATAACTTAAACGAAAACAGCTACGGTACTTTTTACCCGCTGAGAATATCAACCCTGGAGTAATACTGATCCCCGCCTCAAGTGCCAAATGGAATAACTTTACCGCATCATATTGGCTACCAAGGTCAACCCAGATAACACAGCCACCCTGCGGATTACTAATACGCGCACAACTTGGCATATATTGCTGCAGGCACCAAATCATACGCTCTTTGTTGGTACTTAAGCGCTGTCTAAGCAAACGAATGTTACGGTCGTACTCACCGCTAGCTATAAACTCATACAAGGTCCACTGGTTTATAAGTGGCGCGGAGCAACTAAGCGCGCGTTTGTGTCGCCTTGCTTGCTCTGCAAACTTACCAGCAATGATCCAACCTATGCGATAACTGGGAGCAGCTGTTTTTGAAAACGACGCGCAGGTGATCACTAAGCCCTTTTTTGAATAAGCTTGTGCAGGAGTGGCACGCTTAGCTGTAAAATGTAAGTCACCATAAACATCATCCTCAATAAGCACCACGTCACGCTGCTCTAAAAGTGCCACTAATTGCTCACGCTTGGCATCAGGCATAAAACTGCCAACAGGATTATTTAATGAGGTTGAAAACACACAGGCTTTTATATCATGCTCATCGAGTGCTTGAGCCAAATCATCTAGCCATATTCCTTCATCGGGGCACAGCGGTATTTCCAGCGCCTTTAAGCCTAAGCTTTCAATTAATTCGATAATGCCAAAATAACAAGGCGACTCGATAGCAATAACATCACCGGGTTTAGCAACACACTTAAGGGCAATCGCCAACGCTTCTTGAGCACCATTGGTGATCACTAGTTCATCGCTATCAACCCCAATGCCAAAATCCAGATAGCGATGAATGAGTTGTTTTTTAAGTGGTGCAAAGCCATCCATCGGGCCGTAATTAATTGCCGATGCGCCCGCTAATGTCATTACTCGGCGCATTGTTCGTGCCAGTGCTTTATCTGTTGGTGCTGCGGCTACAGGGTTGGCGATACCAAATGGCACCACATTAGCTTTATGGATAGCGCTGTAGACTTGCTCAATCAAGCCTTGCTTATTGACTGTGGTAGGCTCTCGACTGAGCCTAACTCGCTTTGGTCGTGACTGATTTAACTGTGAAGACTTTAAAAAGTACCCTGACTTTTCTCTTGCTTCAATCAATCCTTGCCCTTCAAGTAATTGATACGCCTGTTTTACAGTAGGAATACTAATATTGAGCTTGTCTGCCATTTTTCTGAGCGAAGGTAACTTTTCACCCGGTAATAACGAGCCTTGCAAGCAAAGATCTCTAACTAGCTGAATAACTTGTTGATATAAGAACTCACTGTTACTACGACTGATAACTTGTGACATAGCCCACCAAACTGTATAGGTTGCATTTCTAGTTTTCTGTATATGTTAAGTATACAGAAGAGGATTAAAATGAACATACTTTCAATTTTTGGGTACTAACTATGAAAAGCGCCGCTCTCTACCTTGCTACAGTACTGATCTGGGGATCGACTTGGCTAGCTATTGAGTTTCAACTAGGTGATGTCGCTGTTGAGGTCTCTTTATTTTACCGCTTTGCCATTGCAGCCATTTTAATGTGGGCCTTTGTGCTCATGAAAAAGCTACCTATGCATTATTCACTGCGTGATCACGGATTTTTTGCTTTATTAGCCTTATTTAACTTTGGTTTAAATTATTTAGTGCTGTATTGGGCGCAGAACTATCTCACCTCAGCAATGGCCTCAATAGCGTTTTCGATGTTGCTATTGATGAACATTATTAACACCCGCTTGTTCTTCGCAAAGCCAATTGCGAAACGAATTTACTTTGGCGCTCTACTCGGCGTAATGGGTATTGCCAGCTTATTTTGGCCACAAATTCAGCAATTCGACTTGAGTAATGGTGCGTTGGTCGGGTTACTACTTGCGCTATCTGGAACCTTTGTGGCTTCATTGGGAAATATGGTCAGCGTTCGAAACTCTCAGCGTAATATTGGCGTACTTCAAGGCAATGCCTGGGGTATGTTATACAGCGCTTTAGGTCTAGCTGCTTATGTTTTAGTAAGCGACGTTGAGCTCACGTTGAACGCCCCAAGTAGCTATTGGGTATCGCTTTTCTACTTAGCAGTGTTTGGCACCGTAATCGCATTTGCTTGTTACTTCGCGCTACTTAAAAACATCGGCCCTGAGCGCGCAAGCTATGTGATCGTGTTATTCCCACTGGTTGCAGTGGTGTTAAGTACTTTATTTGAAGGATTTGAATGGCAAGCGAATACCTTTATGGGTTTTAGCCTAGTGTTATTCGGTAATGCTATCGTGCTGACTCCTACTCGACAAATTAAAGCATTTTTTGCTGCGCGTAACTTGCAGCAAAAAAGCTCCGTCCCCAGTTAGAAGTGACTATGTCGCCTCTAACACCAAGCGCTGGCAAATTTTGCCGGCGCTTTTTTATGGCACATGAAAACGAAGTGCTTGTTTGTGAATCTTAACTTTAGCCGGAGTAAAACCAACAAGCTCACCATCGGCTTCTATAGCCAACCCTTTCGTGGTGACCTCTGCAGTTGTTAACTGGGTATATTCTAGCGCTTGCAAACCATGATGCTTTACGAGCAGTAAATACAAAAAGCTGATCAGGTTTTTCAATAAACCGCCAGCTGGCATACAGTAGCAATCAAGCTGACCATCATTTAACTTTGCCCGAGGGGCAATCTTTAAGCCACCACCAAAGTAATAATGATTAGCAAAAATCGTCGCTAAATTACTGTAGCTGAGTGCTTTACCATTAAACTCACCCTGAAGTGACTGTGCCTTAAATGAAAATAGCTGCTTGATGCCCTGCCAAGTGTAGCCAAACGAGCTAAAACTTCCGGCTTTATTTAGTTGAGTCACGACTTCAGCGTCAAAACCTATTCCCGCCACATTAATAAAATAGCGCTGATTGATTTGTCCAACATCGATTAACTCTGTACGGCTATTAAAAACAGCGTCATACCAAGCTTGTTGTTTACACGCAAAGCCACGAGCAAAATCATTTCCTGTGCCTGCCGGAATTAACGCGATAGAACAGCGACTCGACATTAATGCATTAACAGCTAAATGCAGCGTCCCATCACCACCAATCACCACAACTTGAGTTTGGTTTTTAGCCAAAAGCGCTATATCAGCGCAATCATTCTCAAACTTGCCTGTGGTTAAATACAATTCAGGCTCAATCTGTCTTTTTTTACATTCTTTTAGTAGCCAATCAACACTGTTTTTATGATTTTTTTTGTCACTTGGCTTTATTATTATCAACATCAACGGTTACTTCTTTTCTTGCACGGCAAAAACACCACACTCGTTCAAATTATATTAATCTGAATAATTAGTCACTTTCTCACTCTAAAAACGCATAAATAAAAATAATAAAAATTAAAAACCTTTATTTACCTACACTTCAGCGTTAAAGAAACTGCATAAGCATGCAAGATATCAGTAAGGTAAAAACTTAACCCCATGTTAATAAAAGGCTTTTGGATTAGAAAAAGTTATCCGACAGACTCAATTTTTATCGTTTTATTTTTGTTCAGTTTGATTGCAAAATACTCACGTTTTCAACCAAACACAACCCGGAGCAAAGTAATGAACCCAATTAATACATTAAACCAAAACGCTGCAACTCATGTTGCCGTAAAACCAACAAACCGCAAAGCAAAAATGTTGGCAAAACTTAATCGCTACGGCAAAAAGTTAGCTCTTGGCGGCGCAGTACAACACAAGTAATCCCCAACCATGGTTACTTTATCGGTGCAGTAAACACCCAACCACTAACGAAGATCCTTCTTTAGCTCCTCCGTTTACTGCTCCAATCCCTTTCTTTTAAGTTAAAAACAGCAATTAATTAAACCTTTTTACAAAAAACTCCCTCTTTACGCTCAAAAAACAAGCAAACAAACTTTTTCCTATTTACACAGCCGATTCAGCTAAGTATTATTCTCGCATCACGATGTGGAGAGATGGCAGAGTGGTCGAATGCACCGGTCTTGAAAACCGGCAGGGGTTTGTAGCCCCTCTAGGGTTCAAATCCCTATCTCTCCAC
>NZ_LKDX01000024.1:0-67822 GCF_001401795.1 Pseudoalteromonas sp. P1-26
AAAACTTGCCGAAGCTCGGCAACATTGATAGTGTGATTACGTCAAAATCGCTTGGTACTTATACCGTCAGTATCCCTTGGTAATCACACACTTAACCAAACCTGACAGCGTTAACTGACTCAGATTAAAGCGTCATTACAATTCGACCTGTGATATCGCCTTTAAGCATATCGTCAAAAATATCGTTGATATCTTCGAGGCGTTTTTCTTCAATAATGGCTTTAACCTTACCTTTGGCTGCAAAGTCGAGGCATTCTCGTAAGTCTTTACGCGTACCAACGATAGAGCCTACAACAGAAACACCATTTAATACAGTATCAAAAATTGGTAGTGGCATATCTTCAGGTGGTAAACCTACAAGCACGCATTTACCGCCACGGCGCACGCTTTTATAAGCTTGCTCAAAACCTGGTTTTGATACGGCCGTACACACAACACCATGTGCCCCGCCCACTTGTTCAAAAATGGTTTCTGAAGGCACTTGCTTCATAAAATCTATGGTTATGTCTGCGCCAAGCTCTTTAGCCAGTGCCAATTTGCTCTCGCCGGTATCAACGGCAATTACATTAAAACCCATTGCTTTTGCGTATTGCACTGCTAAGTGGCCAAGGCCGCCAACACCGACAATTGCAACCCAGTCGCCCGCTTTTGCATCAGTCACTTTAAGCGCTTTATAGGTTGTAACCCCCGCACAAAATAGTGGTGCGGCTTCTGCAAAGCCTAATCCTTCAGGAATTTTAACCACGTAATCGCCATGGGCTACACAGTACTCGGCGTAACCACCATCAACTGAATACCCTGTGTTGTGCTGCTCAAGGCATAAGGTTTCTTTACCTTCTAAACAAAACTCACAATGACCACAGGCGCTATATAACCAAGGAACACCGACACGGTCGCCTACTGATAAGTGTTTAATGTTTGCGCCTACTTTTTCGATAGTACCTACCCCTTCATGGCCCGGTACTAATGGCATTTTAGGTTTGACAGGCCAATCTCCATGACAAGCATGTAAATCTGTGTGGCACACGCCACACGCGGCAATTTTAACTAGCACATCGTTAATTCCCACCTCTGGGCATGGGATATCTTCGATTGTTAATTTACCTTTGTACTCTTTATTTACTGCAGCTTTCATAACCTTCCTCCATGGTATTATTGGATTTCAGCCTATACGATAAACTTATTAACTGTCACTATTATTGATCCACATCAAATAGCTAACCACTGCGGCATTTAATTAAACTACACTTTAAATTCAATGACTTAAATTTAAATAATGGCGTATCTACACTTTAGTAGTAGCAGATTGCATAGTGGCTATTTCTTTTAGTTATACCCCGAGCGTGCTAGCATTTAATTTCTGAAATTTTTGAATACTAAAAATTATGAGCCTATCTGAAAAAAACTTAGCTTTTGTTATGCACTGCGGTGAAATGGGTAGCCGTTGGGGCTTTAACCGCACCATTGGTCAAATGTGTGGATTATTAACCATTACGAAAGAACCAATGACCGCCAATGAAATTGCCGATACCTTAAGTATATCGCGCGGAAACGTAAGTATGGGCATTAAAGAGCTACAGTCTTGGCGCTTAATTAAAGTGCATCATATTCCGGGTGACCGTAAAGAATACTACGGCCCTGCTGGCAGCATTTGGGATATGGCCAACCGCGTATTCGAAGAGCGTAAAAAACGCGAGATAGACCCAACCCTTAGCCTTCTTCGCGATAACATTTTAGAAGAAGCCCACACTGACGATGAGCGCTTTGCTCAGCAGCAAATGCAAGAAATTCACGACCTGCTCGAAACCGTAACCAAGTGGTCAGCAGAGCTACAACGCTTAAGCCCTGAACAACTTCAAAGCCTAATGAAACTGGGTTCTGGCATTGGCAAGGTGCTTGATTTTAAAGATAAGATTTTGAAAAAGCCGGGGAAAGGGGAATAAGTTAACGAGTTGCTAGGGGAAAGTTTGTAGGAGGCGTTTCAACGCCGAACAAGTAGCTAAAAATAAGGATAATCATGTGAATAAGCTTCTTTTGATAATCAGTATTGTATTAATTTTGGCAGGCATACTTCTATTCTTATATGACTTTTTACCTGTCGGGGTTGCTAACAAAGAAGACTCTTATTTAAAAATAGTGTCGAGTAATACCTTTTCGATTTTAAACTATAGACTGCATTTATTGAGTACGGGTGTTGGGCTCTTAATACTATACAAACTTAAATTATTTTAGCTTTTAAAAGGTCACTATGACTGCCAAACCAATTTTAGAAAAACACTTTTATCATGATGGCAGAGGACCTGAACTACAAAAGGTTATTTGGCAAAGAAATGGTAAAGACCTTTTAGGCTTTGAGTACTTCAATCCTGATGATGAATATTCATTAGCTAACCTTAAGCATATAAGATTAGATAACGTAAAAGCATATTCAATGGCAACGGATGATGTTCATGACTGTATTCTAGCGAATACAAAGTGTGTGGCAGCCATATTTGAAGTGCTTAATTCGAATTGGCTACTATCATTCAATCAAGACGAAATCGCTGGGTGTAAGCATTTTCAAATAATGTTTTATGATGAGATTTATGACGTTGTTTGTAAAAGTGTAATCACAGGAAAAGGAAATCTGGCGTTTTAACGCCGAACATGTAGCAGCGATTTCATATCGCGTCCCATAGCCTAAATCCTAGCGCCTAATGTTTTCTATCGTAGGCGTGAAACTTGTTTCGCGCGTTGTCCTGTAGGTCGTGCTTTAGCGCGATTGAGGGGAAAGTTACAAGTTACAAGAGTAAAGTTTGTAGGAGGCGTTTCAACGCCGAATATTTGAGGTTCTCGGCTGAAGCCGTTCCTACGGGATTCACCGTAGGCGTGAAACTTGTTTCGCGCGTTGTCCTGTAGGTCGTGCTTTAGCGCGATTGAGGGGAATAAGTTAGCGAGTTACTAGGGGCGAGAGTAAAGTTAGCGAGTTACAAGGGGAAAGTTAGCAAGTTACGAGAGTAAAGTTTGTAGGAGGCGTTTAACGCCGAACATCTAAAGATTCACGGCTGAAGCCGTTCCTACAGGACTCCACCGTAGCCATGAAACTTGTTTCGCGCGCTCTCTTGTAGGTCGTGCTTTAGGCGTTTGTAGGAGATAACCGTAACTTTGTTTCCATTTGCTATACTAATAATTAAGCGTCTATTTACGTTCTGACATACAAGGATATTAGGCTATGTATAAACAAACGGAAATTAATTACACGTTAATTATTATTTTATTAGTGATTAGTGCCTTTATAATTTTCTCTCCTGAACTGGCTAACCTCAAACTGATTATAATATCGATAAACCTGCTTATTGTTGTGTTGTTTTTTTCACTGACAATAGTAATCGATGAGCAAAAACTTCGTTGGTATTTTGGGTTTGGGATCATTAGCAAACAGGTTGAATTATCTCAGATTGCAGAAACCTCAGCTTACAAAACAAAGTGGTATCAAGGGATTGGCATTCGTATGCTAACTGATGGCTGGTTATACAATGCGTCAGTTGGACAAGCCGTTAAAATAACTTTAACTGACGGAAAAAACATATACCTCGGCTGTAAAGACGCTGGTGCACTGCAACAAGCACTCAAAGTAAAGGTTTAAAAATTGTATCGAGGGGAAAGTTTGCGAGTTTGTAGGAGGCTTTTCAACGCCGAGTATTTGAGATTCACGGCTGAAGCCGTTCCTACAAAAAATGTTCAAGATTGTGTCGCCATAAATGACGACCTACATCAATACAATCTCTCGGCGTAGGAGGCGTTTTAACGCCGAATAAGTTAGCAAGTTGCTCGGGTAAAACTTGTAGCTTTACCCTTGGACCTTGCTAACTTTTATTAATCAATTACTTAATCGCTGGGTAACCGATGCGATCTGATAAGTAACCTACACTGGTTGCAAAGTAATACGAGCGATTCCAGTGCATAAGTGCTTTGTAGTTATCGTAGGCTAGATACATACGACCGTTTACGTCATCTGGCATTACCATTGCGGCGGTAACATCAACGTTTGGTAGGTCACTACCATCCATTTTGCGAACACCGATTGCTTGCCAATCAGCAAGGCTGCGCTCTGAATCTTTCCAATACTCTAACCATTGGCTGCGTGTTCTAGTGCCACGCTTAAGAATATTAGAGTTATCAAAGCCTTCAGGTAGTTTAACTTGGCGGCCCCAGGTTAAATCATCGTTCCACCCTGCTTGCTTAAGGTAGTTAGCAATTGAAGCAAAGGCGTCTTCTTCTGTAGTCCAAATGTCTTTGCGGCCATCACCATTGTAATCAACAGCGTAGGCGTTAAATGAGGTTGGCATAAACTGCGTTTGCCCCATTGCACCAGCCCATGAGCCTTTGAATTTATCTAGGGTAATGTGACCCTCTTTTAAGATATCAAGCGCTGCCCAAAGTTGGTTTTTGTACATGGTTTCGCGGCGACCATCAAAAGCAAGTGTAACTAATGATGCAATTACACTGTGACCACCTTGGATTTTACCAAAGTTACTTTCAAGGCCCCAGAGTGCCACAATAAAACGTGCTTGTACGCCGTATTCTTTGGCTACTTTTTCAAGAACGTCTTGGTTTTCTTTGTATAACTTACGCGCGCGGTCAATTTTCCATTGCGGCACACGTTTTGGTAAATAAGTTTCGAGGGTTTCTTTTACTTCTGGCTGATTTTTATCAGCTGAGATCACTTTCTTTTTGAATTTAGCTGTTGCAAGTGCTTGATCAACTAAGGCTTCATCATAGCCTTTTTCAAGTGCTTCTTTTTTTAATGCTGCAACGTAAACGTCAAAATCAGCTTGTGTCTTTTGTTCTGCCAATACTGAAGTACTTAGTGAAGCACTGAGTAAAATGACGGCAAGTTTTTTAATCACTCTCAACTCCCTTGTCTTTTTTAAATTGGGTTAACAGATTTTCTTCCGGCGGAGGTAATTGCAAGTAGAACCCTTGGTCAATTAACGCTTGCTTAACCGCGTCTAAGTCTGCCACACCTAACTTTTCGCGGCTCGCTAGATTAATCATCATCACGTACTTAGGTTGACCAAACGTTTCTAGTAATGGTTCAGGTACGCGTGAGAAATCATCTCTTTTTTCTACAAAAAGGTATGTATCCGCTTTTTTAATACTTTTATACACCGCAGTTAGCATTATGGCCCTATAATATCTTGCTTAACGAAGGCGCACACTATAACATGAGTGATATAATAAGTTAGAAAAAATAGATTAGATTTTTACTGTATATGCCTTGTTCAGCCTGTGTTTATACTTAAATAATGCTAATCCAGACAATTCAATTGAGCGTGTATGTCGGAACAAATTTTTGAATTAAAAGGGAACCTTTTTACGTTATCTGTTTTACATTTATTTTCAGCAGATACAGCCCTTTTAAGTAAGCAGTTAGATGAGAAAATCGCCCAAGCACCTAAGTTCTTTGCCGGTGCGCCTATCGTAATCAACTTAAGCGACGTACAAGATGAAGCGCTTGATTTCTCTTTCTTAAAATCAATGTTAAGCGGCCTTTCGTTAAACCCTGTTGGGGTTTGTAATGGCTCTCAAGAGCAAAACGAAAGCGCAAAAGCTGCGGGCCTGTCGGTGTTAAATTATTCACAAGACGTTAAGGGTGCAACCGCTAAACAACAAACAAATACATCTATCGTTGAAAAAACCGTTCACCTGCCTGCGCAAGTTATTCATGGCACTGTACGATCGGGCCAGCAAGTGTATGCAAAAGATCGCGACCTAATCGTAATTGGTGCTGTAAGTCATGGCGCCGAAGTGATTAGCGATGGCAACGTGCACATTTATGGCACCCTTCGCGGCCGTGCAATTGCAGGAGCTAAAGGTTACAACGAAGCAAATATATTTTGCCAAAAATTAGAAGCAGAACTTGTTTCGATTAATGGTAGTTATTGGATCAGCGACTCTCTACAAGGTGAACACTGGGGCAGCGCAGTACAAATCCAACAAAAAAATGATTCATTAGAAATTTCAGCTTTGGTTAAAGGATAAATCTCATGGCAAAAGTGATTGTCGTTACTTCTGGTAAAGGTGGTGTTGGTAAAACCACATCGAGTGCTGCGATTGGCACAGGTTTAGCGCTTAAAGGCTTTAAAACCGTTATTATCGACTTTGATATTGGTCTACGTAATCTTGACCTTATCATGGGTTGTGAACGCCGTGTTGTTTATGATTTTGTAAACGTAATCAATGGCGAAGCTAACTTAAATCAAGCACTTATTAAAGATAAGCGCGTTGATAAGCTACATATTTTACCAGCCTCACAAACCCGTGATAAAGACGCCCTAACCCGTGACGGTGTTGAGCGCGTACTAAACGAGCTGAAAAAAGATTTTGATTACATTGTGTGTGATTCTCCAGCGGGTATCGAAGCTGGTGCAATGATGGCAATGTACTTCGCTGATGAAGCGATTGTAACAACGAACCCAGAAGTATCATCAGTACGTGACTCTGACCGTATTCTTGGCATTTTACACAGCAAATCAAAACGTGCTGAAGAAGGTCTTGAAAGCGTAAAAGAACATCTACTACTAACTCGCTATAATCCTGAGCGTGTTGAAAAAGGCGAAATGCTTTCGGTAGAAGACGTACAAGAAATCTTAGCGATTAAACTACTGGGCGTTATTCCTGAATCACAAGCTGTACTTAGTGCATCGAACTCTGGTCAACCGGTTATCCTTGATGGTGAATCGGATGCAGGCCAAGCATACACAGATGCTATCAATCGTTTATTAGGCGAAACTGTTGATTTTCGTTTCTTAGACGTAGAGAAAAAAGGCTTATTTAAACGGATTTTTGGAGGTTAATGTGTCTTTACTTGACTACTTCCGCTCAGAAAAGAAAAGCAGTGCGTCATTAGCAAAAGAGCGATTGCAGATCATTGTCGCGCACGAACGTTCACAGCGTGGTACACCAGATTACCTACCACAGCTAAAACAAGACATCCTTGATGTTATTCGTAAATATGTGAATGTAAACACTGATGCAGTTCAGGTGCAGTTTGACCAAAACGAAGATGACTTAGCAGTACTTGAGCTAAACGTCACCTTACCTGACGAAGAAAAGAAATAGTCAAAATTGGGCGCTTAGTTTTTTTAACAGCGCCCTTTTTTATTTCTGCCACTGCATATGAAACTCATAGTCGTCTTCGCCTAGAGTTTTAAACCCTGCCCGTTGATATAATCCATACGCTGGATTAGCTTTTAGCACCGTTAAATTAATCTCTGCTGCTTGCGCTTTAAGTGTATCTAACACCTTAGTGCCTAACCCTTTGCCCTGCTCTATAGGTGCAATTTGTAGCTGTAATAAACTGATTGCTTGGTCACTCACTATGAACTTGGCAGCGCCTACACATTGCCCATCATTTAACACTAAATGACTATGCTCAAAGTGCTCAGCCACTCGTGCTTGATGCTGCTCAAGTGATAAAAACAACCCTTGATTCTCTAAATGCTCAACCATGGTATTTAATCTTAAGTCGAGTAAATAGGCTTTGTCTTGCTCTGTAGCTGCTACAAATTTAATCATTATTGTCTTAAAAAAGAAAAAGGTACTTTAATAAAAGTACCTTTTTAGGTTGCAACAAACAACATGCCTATGGTTAAAAGTTATAATTTGCGCCGAAGTAAAAACGACGGCCCGAATATTGGTTATAGGTAAAGCGGTTGCTTTGTTTCCAGTATCCTTCTTCTATTTCTTCTGTTAGGTTTACCACTGATGCAGTAAACGAAAGATCCTCTGTTAGGTTATACGATGCATTCACATCTAGCTGACCATAGTCTTTGGTATATAAGTTGTAGCCTTGGTGAATACCGTTGGCACGGTCATCTTTCCAGTTGTAAGACGCACGAACACTAAAGTCGTCATTCTCAAAGTACACCGACACATTATATTGGTGCTTAGCCGTGCCTGGTATTTCGGCCTCTGTTTTTTGCCCGTCTGTCGAGACTTCGCTGGTGCTGGTATCTGTGTAGGTATAGTTAGTTAAAATACCAAAACCATTATCAAATGAGTGCTGGAAGAAAAGCTCCAAACCTTCTGATTTTGCATCACCCCCACCCACTTTGGTATTCATTTCGACTTCGATTGGGCCGTTACAACAATCGTGTTCACGCTCTACAATTTCTACGGTCGAGATTGGTAAGTTAGAAATATCTTTAGAGAATAAAGTCGCACCCAGTGCTGAGCCATCGCCGTAATACCATTCAATACCTAAATCGAATTGGTCAGATAACATAGGTTCAAGGCCTGTGTTTACCGAAGTACCATTACCACGGCCTGTCCAGGAATCAGGCGAGTTAATATTCACTGGAGGACCGTATGACTCTGCTTGGCTTAAGTCTGAATAGCTCACTCTTGCCATGGTGCGTGCTGCGGCAAAGCGCACCACAAGATCTTCGGTTGCGTCCCATGCAAGGTTAAAGCTTGGTAGTACTTCACTGCCATCGCTACTGCGCTCGTTTGGATCCGTGTCATCATCATCTTGGCCAATGACGTCATCGTAGGTCAAGGTGCTTAGCTCTGTATTCACATAACGCACACCGACATTACCGCGGAAATCTTGCCACTCAAAATCAGCTTGAGTGTAAACAGACCAAATTTTCTCTTCAAGGGCGTACGTGCCCGAAAGTGTTGGCACTACAGTCTGGCTAAAGTTTTCTTTTAAGTAATCATCCAGCGCTCCAAAATCAAACGCTAAAAAGTTAAATGCGCCTGTATCACCCGCGCTGTTATCAACTACATGGTCGCTCACCAATGTTGGCGCATCTGGGTGAAAATCTGGATTATGGAACCACTCAGTCCCTGGTAAGTAACCGCGGTAACCGCCATTGTCAGCAATGCCGTCATCCCAACGAAAGTCGTTACGAATGCCTTTAATTTCGTGGTCGCGGTATTTAGCACCTACATACACACGGGTGAAAAAGTTGCCATCAAGGTCAAATTTTACATCTGTTTGAATGTAATCTTCTGAGTCTTCATTTTCAGATGAGTAAGAGTCAAACCAATCATAATATTGATATGCTTCTTTATCGGTGGCTAAATCAGTCGACACTTCGTAGCTTGGCTTTCCGTTTTCAATTGACCATAACCAGCTGTTTACTGAGCCTAAACGCGCATCAATATTAGCGTAGGTTTCTTTTGAAGTACCGCCTTCAGCTTCGGTATGACCCAGCTTTAATGTAACACTGTAAGTATCACCATAATAAGTGCCTTCAAAATCATAGGTATTTGATTTTGATTCGCCAAAACGCTCACGCCCTGTTAACTGCGGCGATAACAAACCACGGCGAACAGCCACACCGTCATTTACATCGGCATCACCCCAGTTATTATCATTCAGTAAACCATTATCGCCATTACCGTAGGCAACCACAGTATCGCCATCAAGCACAATGCCGTAATACGGGTTGTGGTTATCGTTCCACTCGGCAAAAGTAATGCTTTGCCCTGTTTGGTCGTAGCCTAACTTAGCACCAAAATAGTTAAAGTTTAAATCAAGTCTGTCACTCGGTGCCCACTGCACAGCTACTTGATAACCATCGCGTGTACGGTCTTGGTTTGAGTTATTAACACTCATCGCACGCGGTGCCCACACATTGTTGTACACTTCGCCAGTGGCTTGGTCTACCAGCGCGGGGCGCTCTGCGCCTTCAATGGTATCTGAGTGAAAACGCCAGTGTGATGCGTTGTTAGTGATGGTTGTTACGGTGCGATCTTGACGAGTAAAACCGGCCAGTACACCAAAGTTTTCGTCTTCATTTTTCCATGAATACAGCACGTTAACTTGCGGCTTTGTGTCCTCAGACACATCATCGTAAGTCACCTCGGCACTTAACGCCCCTGAATTTGCTTCCATCTCAAGCGGTTTACGGGTGTGTAAAATAACCGTACCACCAATACCGCCTTCATCGATGCGTGCTTCTGCACTTTTGTACACTTCTACACTTTTGATCATGCTTGAAGGCAATAACGTGTAATTAAAACTACGGGTAGGAGTACCAGAACCTGATGAAGCAATATAGTTACCGTTTAATTGGGTGAGAGTCCAATCTGGTGACGTACCACGAATACTCACGCGGCTACCTTCACCACCGTCGCGGTCAATCAAAACGCCCGATACACGTTGCAATGAATCAGCGACGTTTTTATCAGGAAACTTACCAATATCCTCTGCGGTGATTGCATCAACTGTCGCTGTTGAAAGTCGTTTTATTGCTAAGTTTTCTGCAGTTGAAGAACGAATACCCCGTACTTCAATCACTTCTACATCTTCATTTGCTTGCTCTGCTGCGTAACTTGTATTGATTGCCGCCAGTAGCGAAATCAAAATTGCATTACGCTTAAAATGCCTTCCTTGCCCTTTTGTTTTTATTACAGTTTGCTTGCCCATGCCTATCTCCAGTTGTGTGTTCTGTTTTTGTTTAAGAGCCTTTAGCCCCTGCAAAAACGATTTATTGTTGTCGGTTTTTAAACTGATTATTGGTAGTTAACAGCTTGTTAAACTCAAATTCAGAATAGGGTGAGTGGTCAAAAAGTGATAATAAAAATTCGGTGAGAGATATGACAAAATCGGCGTTAGGAATATTTTATATTCATTTTTATATTTTCTGAATTATAGTTAAGCTCAGCGAATTTAAGTTAACTGGCTCAGAAAAATAAAGTCAAAAATACACTTAAAACATTGATACTAAATAACAATTTAACATATTGCGTATTTATTGATGACTCACAGATTGAGTAACTAAAAGGTAGGTGTAATAGATATGGTAAAAACTCGCCCATGAACAATGGTAAATTTCTCGAAGTATGCCTAAACGAAGGGTGCTTAAAGCAGCTCGCTAACAACATTTCAATGGCTAGTAACTTAGGTGCAAAGCGCTTTGAATTGTGCAGTAATTTACACCTAGGTGGCCTGACACCAACTGTTAAAGCAATTGATTACGCTGTAAAAAGCCTGACCAATAACGCAGAATTAGTGGTGATGATCCGCCCCGAAACAGGCAACTTTATTGTTAGTACTGAGTGTCACCAAGTTATGCAAAAACAAATAACAATGGCAGCGAATGCGGGGGCACATGGCGTGGTATTTGGTGCAGTAAAACACGGCGAACTTGATTTAGAGGTGACGCACTCTTTAGTTGCCACAGCCAAACAGCATGACCTGATGGTGACCTTTCACCGTGCATTCGATACCCTTACAAACCCGTTATGCGCACTTGATAAACTCATTAGCTTAGGCGTTGACCGCATCTTAACAGCAGGCACGCCATGGCAAAGTGGTCAAAGTGCCGTAGATGGTCTAAATCAGCTCAACACATACTTAGCACACAGCGCTAATCAGATAGAAATTGTTATGGGTGGTGGCGTTACTTTAGAAAACGCGGCAACACTTTGGCAATTAATAAAAAATCATTCAGCAAAGGCAGCTGTGCATGTACACTCATGCGTGCACAACGAAAATGGTGCAATTAACGCTGAGGCTATCAATAAGCTTCTTTCAAAGGATTAAGCATGGCAAGCAAAGCAACGTATTTTTTAGGTATTGATGGCGGTGGCAGTAAGTGTAAAGTTCGTTTAGAAAACGAAAACGGCTCACTACTTAGCGAAGCCGTAAGTGGCTCTGCAAACGTGGCCACCAGCTGCCAACAAAGCCAAGAGTCAATACTCCACGCCACTGAACTTGCTTTTCATGAAGCAGGGCTTGCCTTAAGCGAGCTGAAAAACACCTATGTGCATGCAGGACTTGCTGGAGCTAATATCGACTCAGCTTACCAAGTTATGATCAAATGGCAGCACCCTTTTGCTAAATTTACCCTGTCTACAGATATGCTGATTGCCTGTAAAGGCGCACATCAACACCATGATGGCGCGGTGATTATTCTTGGTACGGGCTTTTGTGCGGGTTACCAACAACAAAACCAATTTAGCGAATTAGGTGGTTACGGATTATTACTGAGCGATGGTGCCAGTGGTGGTTGGTTAGGCTTACAACTTTGCCGCAAAGCATTTGAAGTGCTTGATGGTGTTGCGCAAAGTTCAGCGGCTATAGATACCCTACTCACCCAGCTTAACTGCTACT
The DNA here is from genome assembly GCF_001401795.1 of Pseudoalteromonas sp. P1-26. Taxonomy (NCBI): domain Bacteria; kingdom Pseudomonadati; phylum Pseudomonadota; class Gammaproteobacteria; order Alteromonadales; family Pseudoalteromonadaceae; genus Pseudoalteromonas; species Pseudoalteromonas sp. P1-26. The sequence goes on from NZ_LKDX01000024.1 coordinate 12,113, forward strand.
CAAGCCAAGCGTTAAGTCAGCGTTTAATATCGGCGCGCCCGGCTGAGCTTGCCAAATTTGCACCGCTTGTTTTTAGCCATTCTGACGATGCTTTTTGTCAGCAGTTAATCAATGAAGCGTGCGCATACATTACCCGCTATATCGCTTACTTTGAAAAGCAAGGCATTGAAAACGTTACTTTGATGGGCGGTATTGCTAGTGCTATCACGCCTTACTTAACTGATGCCAGTAAAGCGCGTTTAACCCCCGCCCTTGCCAGTGCAGAGCAAGGGGCTATTTTAATGGCAAGAGCTGCAATTTAATCACCTAATTGCGAGCGCATTTGTGAGGGAATTTCGCCAAACAAACGCCGAAATTGTTTGCTGAAGTAACTTGGTTCAGAAAACCCACACTGGTAGGCTACTTGTGAAATTGGCAGTTGCGTTTCAATCAGTAGCTTGCGGGCATTTTCGAGGCGTACTTCGTTTATAAATTGATTGGGTGTTTTTGCTAAGTGCTTTTTAAAACGACGCTCTAAAGCACTTACCGACAAATGCGCAAGCTCTGCTAATTCATCAATGCTGATCTGACGATGATAATGCTCGCGAATAAATTTTACCGGCTCTTCAATTGCCCTAACATGAGAAAGCGCTTTTGAGGTTTTTTGTAGATGTCGGGTCACTCCATAAGTGCCAATCACATTGCCATCATGATCTTTTAAAGCATGCTTTGATGTAGAAAACCAACCAAGCTCACCTTGTTGGGTTTGGTTAAGCTCTAAACGGTCGGTTACTATGTAGCCTTCCATCACCCGTTTATCGTCATTGACGTACTGAAACGCGAGGTGCTTTGGCGAAAAATCGAAGTCTGTTTTTAGCAATATTTGCTCCAGTGTTTTATAACCCTGATGCTCAATAAAATGCTGATTACAATGCAAGATTCTACTATCTGTGTCTTTTACCCAAAAGAGGATATCTGGCAGTAAATCAAATGCAGCAATTAGCTGATTTACGCCTGCTTTTTTTATTATTTCTTGAATATCCATCGCTTAAATTTGTCTCTATAAAGAATAGCACTATATATTTTAAACGCCGATTTTGTTGCATTGTCAACCGAATTTTTATTAGCGCTTATTGGTTAAGCTTTCCTATTATCAATAACATGATATTAACAGTAGCAAACGCTATTTAAATTAGGAGCGCTTAAGATGAGCAAAGCTAAGATCCGCATGGCAATGGTAGGCGGTGGCGATGGTGCTTTCATTGGCGCTATACATCGAATTGCAGCGCGATTAGACGGAATGATAGAGCTTGTTGCAGGTGCATTCAGTTCAGACGCAAACAAATGTAAAGCAACTGGCGAACTACTTGGGCTTGATAGCAGCCGTTGCTACGACAGTTACCAAACGCTTTTTGCCGAAGAAGCAAAATTACCTGCTGATGAGCGTATTGATTTTGTGGCTATTGTCACCCCAAACCACTTACATTTTCCGGTCGCGCAAATGGCGCTTGAACATGGTTTTCATGTGTTATCAGATAAACCAGCAACGCTCACACTTGCAGAAGCAGAGCAATTACAAAGCATTATTGCAAAACAGCAGGTTTTATATGGCTTAACCCACACTTACACCGGTTACCCTATGGTCAAAGAAGCCAAGCATCGCGTAAAAGCAGGCGAGCTCGGCACCATACGTAAAGTCATTGTTGAGTACACCCAAGGCTGGTTATCTCAAAGTGAAGACGAAGGTTCAAAACAAGCAAGCTGGCGTTTAGACACCAGTAAGGCTGGCATTAGTTGTTGTATGGGCGATATTGGCGTGCATGCAGCTAACTTAGCCGAGTATGTCTCTGATCTCGAAATCACCGAGCTTTGCGCCGATTTAAACCATGTAGTTGAAGGCCGAGCCCTTGATGATGATGGCACTGTGCTACTTAGATTCAATAATGGTTGTAAAGGCGTTTTACTGGCAAGCCAAATTGCTGTTGGCGATGAAAACAACTTACGTCTGCGAATTTATGGCGATAAAGCCAGTCTTGAATGGTCGCAACTTGAGCCAAATAGCTTATGGCTACGAGGCCACAATCAAGCCGCAACATTACTTAGAGCGGGCGTAGGTGAATTACACCCTGACACGCAAAATGCCCTGCGCGCCCCTGCCGGTCACCCAGAAGGCTACCTTGAAGCATTTGCCAACATTTACAGCAATTTTGCAGCGCAAATTCATGCACTCAAGCAAGGCGACAACGCAACAAATTCAGCATTTGATGTGCCAGGCATCAATGAGGCTGTGCGGGGTATGGCATTTATTGAACATGTGGTTGCTTCAGCTAAACAAGATACTAAATGGCACAAATTACAGATTGGATAATAAAGAATGAATAAAATCAAAGGGCCAGCTATATTTTTGGCGCAGTTTATTTCAGATCAAGCTCCCTTCAATAGCTTTCGTGGTTTATGTGAATGGGCAAGCGGTTTAGGTTACAAAGCGATTCAAGTGCCAACCTCAAACCCTGAAATTTTCGATTTAGAAAAAGCAGCTCAAAGCCAGCATTACTGCGATGAAGTCACTGGTATTGCTACAGAGTATGGACTTACAATTTCAGAGCTATCAACACATTTGCAAGGCCAGTTAATTGCTGTGCACCCTGCGTACGATGAAATGTTTGATAACTTTGCCGCAGAGCATGTAAAAGGCAACCCTGCAGCGCGAACAAAATGGGCAACAGAACAACTGATGATGGCTGCTAAAGCAAGTAAAAACCTTGGTTTAACAACCCATGCGACGTTCTCGGGTTCTTTTTTATGGCATACCTTTTACCCGTGGCCACAGCGTCCACAAGGACTTGTTGAACAAGGCTTTAGTGAGCTAGCTAAGCGTTGGTTACCCATTTTAGATTGCTTTGACGAGCATGGCGTGGACGTATGTTATGAATTACATCCGGGTGAAGACCTACATGATGGTGTGACATTTGAGCGCTTTTTAGCGGCAACCAATAATCACCCACGCGTTAATATTCTTTATGATCCGAGCCATTTTGTATTGCAACAGCTCGACTATTTAGCGTTTATCGATATTTATCATTCGCGCATTAAGGCGTTTCATGTCAAAGATGCCGAATTTATCGCAAATGGCCGCTCAGGTGTTTATGGCGGATTTCAAAACTGGCAAGACCGACCAGGACGTTTTCGTTCTTTAGGTGATGGCCAAGTAGATTTTAAGCAAATTTTTAGCAAGTTAACTCAATATGGTTTTGATGGTTGGGCTGTACTTGAATGGGAATGCTGCTTAAAGCACCCAGAGGATGGGGCAAGAGAAGGCGCTGAGTTTATTAAAACACACTTAATAAACCCAACCGACAAAGCCTTTGACGATTTTGCCAGTGGCGCAACAAACACTGAGCGTAATAATCGAATTTTAGGTTTATAAACCGACAACAATAGAACACACAGGACACACAATATGGACAACAATAATTATAACCGCATTGTCTTTCGGCTTTGCTGTATAGCACTGATTGTGACCTCTATGACCTTTGCCATCCGTGCTGGTATTTTGGGTCAACTTGGCAGTGAGTTTGGCTTAACCGACACCGAATTAGGTTGGGTTAATGCCATGGCATTTTTAGGCTTTCCGGTTGCGACTATGGTCGGCGGTATTATTTATAATGCCATTGGCGCGAAAAAATTAGTGGCGTTAGCCTTTATCTGTCATTTACTTGGCCTTGTTTTGACCATAACAGCTGATGGTTTTTGGGGCTTACTGGTTTCTACCTTTTTAATTGGTTTTGCCAACGGCGCTGTTGAAGCTGGCTGTAACCCACTAATTGCAGAAATGTACCCTAAAAACACCACCACTATGCTAAACCGTTTTCATGTTTGGTTCCCAGGTGGCATTGTGATTGGGGCACTTGCTTCGAATTTTATGTCGGGAGCAGGTTTAAACTGGCAATGGCAAGTAGCGTTAATTTTAATTCCTACGGTTATCTATGGCGCTATGCTGATCAAAGCACAATTTCCACGCTTTGATACGCGTACTCACTCTACCAGCAGCAATATTCGCCACTTATTTACGCCGTTATACATCTTTTTAATTGCCTGCATGACGTTTACCGCAACTACTGAATTCGGCACACAACAATGGATTGAGCGTATTTTAGGTTCATCGGGTGCCTCTCCTATGGTGGTATTAGCCTTGATCACTGGCCTAATGGCGGTTGGTCGCTTCTTTGCAGGCCCCATTGTGCATAAGCTCAACCCTACCGGTGTATTACTTGGCTCTGCCATTTGTGCAAGCTTAGGTATCTTCATGATGAGCCAAGCCGAGGGCAGCATGATTTATATAGCGGCCATATTATTTGCTCTTGGCGTTACCTACTTTTGGCCAACCATGCTTGGCTGTGTTGCAGAATACATTCCAAAGTCAGGTGCGCTAGGTATGTCGTTAATGGGCGGTGCAGGCATGTTTGCTATGAGCATCTGGAACCCTGTAATTGGTAGCTGGATAGATACGGCACGCTCATCAGCACAAGCAAGTGGCGCAAACGCTGAACAAATTGAAATTTTAGCCGGACAGGCTGTATTACAAAACCTACTGATCTTCCCAATTATTTTAATCGTCGCATTCATTGGGTTGCATTTAGTAATTAATAACAACAAACGCACCGAAAAATGTGCGTCTTAAGCAAGTAAATCGTCGAGGAACACACAATGTTTAAATCTCTTAAAGCACTGACTTTAATGCTCACCGTTAGTAGCTGTGCACTCGCAAATGCGGCTGACAATCAGCTTACACAACAAGAAAAGCAAGCTGGCTGGCAGTTGTTGTTTGACGGCAAAGATATGTCGCAGTGGCGTAATTTTAAAAGCGAATCTTTAAATCCTGCATGGGTCGTTGAAGATGGCGCTATGACATTAACTAAAGGTGGTGGCGACCTGCTTACTAAAAAGCAGTATCAAAACTTTGAATTACAGATTGATTGGAAAATCTCTACCAAAGGCAATAGCGGTATTTTTGTGTTAGCTGATGAAACGGGACAGATGATTTACTCTCATGCGCCTGAAATTCAAATCATCGATAACGAAGAACACCCAGATACCGAAATTGACTCGCACTTAGCTGGGTCAATTTACGATTTATTTGCAGCGCCAGTTGCGGCGCACAAACCAGCAAATAGCTGGAACCATGTACGCATTAAAATGCAAGACAACCACTTACAAGTTTGGCAAAACGGTATTAGCACCACCAGCATTGTGATTGGCAGTACAACATGGAACACCCTTGTTAAAGGCAGTAAGTTTGCAACCTGGAAAAACTTTGCAACGGCTGAACAAGGCCATATCGGGCTTCAAGACCATGGTGACAAAGTGTGGTTTAAAAATATAAAAATCAAGGAGCTATAAGATGTCTGATTTTAAACATAAGGTATTAGTTGTTGGCTCTGGTGCTGGCGGTGCAATGGCCGCTTATACGCTAACCAAACTTGGCCACAAAGTGTTATTACTTGAAGCAGGTCGTAATTATGACCCGAAAACAGAAAGCCCGATGTTTCGTCGAAACAACGAAGCCCCACTTATGGGCGCAGGTAACAAAGACAAAAACTTTGGCTTTTACGACGCAACTGTTGATGGCGGTTGGCAAGTACCTGATGAGCCATACACCAGCGCCAAAGGAAGCGACTTTTATTGGTGGCGCGCACGTATGTTAGGTGGTCGAACTAACCACTGGGGCCGCTATTCATTACGCTTTAGTGAACACGATTTTAAAGGCAAAAGCCGAGATGGTCACGGTGCCGACTGGCCATTTGAATACGCTGATTTAGCACCTTGGTATGATAAAACCGAAGAACTTGTGGGTGTTTGTGGCACCAATACAGGCCATGAAGATATGCCAGATTCATCACCGGGTATTTTACAGCCACCACCAAAGCCACGAGTTCCTGAGCTTTTAATTGCCGCTTCTGCAAAGAAAATGGGCATTCAAGCAGTACCGATGCACCGTGCAGTACTAACCCGCCCGAAAGATGATCGCATGGCCTGTTTTTATGCAACACCTTGTGGTTCTGGTTGTTCAATTGGTGCTGCTTTCCAAACTACCACATCATTACTGCCAATGGCAAAAGCTACGGGTAACTTAAAAGTTATTACTGATGCCATGGTTAAATCAGTCAAAGTTGATGAGCAAGGTAAAGTCACTGGCGTCACCTATGTTGATAAACACACGGTTACCGAACATGCTATTGATGCCGATGTGGTTATCTTAGCCGCCAGCGCCTGTGAATCAGCGCGTATTTTATTAAATTCAAAGAATCAAAAGCACCCGAAAGGCCTTGCTAACTCAAGTGGCCAAGTAGGTCGAAACTTAATGGATTCGACGGGTGCATGGTTAGGTGCGCAAATTCCAGCACTTAAAGGTCGCCCACGTTATAACGAAGATGGACATACCGCTAATCACTTATTTATTCCTTGGTGGGGTCATCAAGCACAAGCTAACAATGAATTAGATTTCCCACGTGGTTATCACTTTGAAATTGGCAGTGGCTTTAGACAACCAGGCTCGGGTGTATCGGGTGATAAACAAGGCTATGGCCCTGCCCTTAAGCAGCAGATTCGTGATGCATATGGCTCTTACGTTGGTTTTGCTCTGCGTGGCGAGATGTTGCCGAACAAAGATACCTACATGGAAATTGACGAAAACGTTAAAGACAAATGGGGTATTCCGGTATCAAAGTTCCACTTTAAGTGGTCTGACAGAGAATTAAAGCAAATCGAACATGGTTTAAAAACTGCGAAGCAAATTCTAGAAAATATGGGTGCGACCGTTGGCGAACTCCCGCCTGCTGAAAAAGCGATTTCAAAAGGTGGCGAAATCATTCACGAAGTGGGTACCACACGAATGGGAAGCTCAAAGAAAGACTCAGTCACCAATCAATGGGGTCAAACATGGGATTGTAATAACCTATTTGTAATGGATGCGGGTGTATTTGCTTCTAACCCTCATAAAAACTGTACGCTCACCATCATGACACTGGCAATGCGTAATTCAATTTGGCTTGCTCAACAAATTGATAACGGGGTACTTTAATTATGCATCATCGTAACGAACACGACTCATATAACTATGTTTCTAACATGAGCCGCCGTGAGTCCTTAAAATGGCTTGGTCTATTAGCTGCGGGCTCAGCGATTGGTTTAACTGCTGGCTGCACAAAAGCACTTGAAGATGACGTTGCAGTCTCTTCAAAAGAGCATTGGCCTGATTTAGATATCAAGCCTGTAACCGCTAAAGGCTATGGTCAAGACCCTAATTTGGTGATGCCACCAGAGTCACCTTGGCCGCTGACCTTAACGGCAGACGAACTCACGTTGGTAGCGCTTTTATCTGATTACATTGTGCCGCGCGAAGGTGCTATTCCTTCAGCCAGTGAGCTACAAGTACCGGCGGTTATTAATGAGTGGGTAAGCGCACCTTATGAAGGCCAACAACGCGATAGAATTAAAATTTTAAACTCATTAGCGTGGCTTAACGATGAAGCACAGCTTCGTTTTAAAAAGCAATTTGTTGCACTTAACGAAAAGCAACATCGCGCGATTTTAGACGATATTGCGTTTTTAAACGAGCAAACACCTCTGCAATTTCAGCGCATTGGTAAAGCCTTTTTACGCTTTAAAGAGTTAGTGCTGGCAGCATTTTTCTGTACGCCTGAAGGCTGTAAAGACATAGGTTACCTTGGTAATGTGCCTATTGCAGGCGATTACCCAGGCCCTTCTGATGAAGCAAAAGCCCATTTAGATCAAGTTTTAGCTGAGCTTGGTTTAAGTGAGTACGCCTATACTGATTAACTTTCCCCCTTGTGTTATTTGTAACACAGTGCAGGGGGTCACTCCCCTGCTTTTTTAGGATTTAAGTATGTTTAAAACCCGCATTTTATTGCTTATTATTAGCCTTGTATTTAGTGGTCAATTATTCGCAAAACTGCCCGTGAGTGTGCAACTGTGGTCAGTCAAAGACACCTTAAAAAATGACTTTCATGGTACGCTTAAGTCTCTTGCCGAAATGGGGTTTGACAGTGTGGAGTTTGCCGGAGACTTTGGCCCATACTCAAATAAGCCAGCAGCCTTAAAAGCAAAGCTCAGTGAGTTAGGCTTAGTTGCCAGTAGTGCCCATATAGGCTTTAATGCACTCAGTGAAAACACTATTGATAGCACCCTGCTGTTTTACAAATCCCTTGGCGTTACCACACTTTATGTACCTTGGGATGAAAGAGCATGGCACCCTGAGGGAGTTAAATCTCTGGTTAAAGAGCTTACTAAAGTCAGTGATTATGCGACCCGTTTTGATATGAAGATCGGTTTTCACAATCATAATAAAGAGTTTAATGCATTTAATAACGCAACGTTTTGGGATTATATTGCCAGTAATACACCCAAGACCATGCCATTGCAGTTAGATATCGGCTGGGTCAATTATGCTGCTAAAGATCCAATCTACTTTATTAAAAAGTACCCTAACCGCACGCTTGCTACGCACATTAAAGTTCGTACGATTGAGGGTAGCAACATGAGCCCGATTATCGGCGAAAACAACATTGATTGGCCTGCCATCATCGATACTTTAGAGTCGCACGGCAACACCAAGTGGTTAGTGCTTGAGCAAGAAGAATACCCAAGCGGACTAACCCCACTACAAAGCGTTGCTAAATCAAAACAAAATTTAGATAAGATTTTACTTGGTTTGTAGGGTTATTTTAGAAATGAGCTCGCTTTAAACAAGTGAGCTCATGGCTTGGATTTTAATAGTCGCTACCTAATAGCTCTATATTAGGGTTCATCTTGCCAAGAGCTACTACCTTCAGAACGTTTTGCAAAGCTTTCTGGTTTCCTGATTGGTTTGTCTATACTTTTATAGAATATTAAGATTCCAGTTCCACCTATGACGGGGAGTAACCAAACCAGAACTATTTGTGCTACTTTTTGAAAAGTTTCAAAATCATTTCTTTTATAAATTACTAAATTAATCAAAATATTGAACACTATTAGCAACCCCAAGCCTGCTAGTGAATAGTTTTCCATACCTTAATCCTATTGATGTCAAAAAATATACTGTGAAAACGACCGAACGACGGCTTAAATTGTTTGTTATACACTTTAAAACAAACAGCTAATCGTCCTTTCTTAGGTGTTTAAAGATAATTCGCCCAAATTGAAAACACAAAACTAAAAATACAATGAGAAAAATAAGTCCATTTACCCACTCAGGCAAAAACTCCACAATCTTCGGAGCAATGAGTTTTAGAATACCGAAAACGGCTACAATGAGAAGAATGAATGCAGTCCCTTTCACAAAAGCGCTCCTAAATTTCCGTTCAATACATCTGTTTATATTTTAAAAATACCAACGCCAAAATTAATTGCGGGAATATCCTTAAACGTACCACCCATCTCGCATAGGGACAAAAAGCGTGAGCTATATTAACAAGCGAGGACGATTCACATTCTTTAATCCCAGCATGTTCCTCCCAGATCTACAGCGGTTTGTTATGTGGCTTCCCCCTTTGATATAGTTTTAACAAATTACTTAAGGTATTGCTATCTCAGGTTTTTTTAAAATCTTTTATGTAAAGTTAAATACATTAATATACTCGCGTCGATCATTTTAATAAAAATATGCGCAAAGAACAGCTTGGCAGTTTTCAATGGATCATTATCCTTAATGAGAATATATAACGTCGCTTATTCTACCAACCTATTTTACATTTATTATTATACCTCTCATCGTTCAACATCTTATTTAATTTCAACAAGCTAAATGAAATACAGCATTAAAAATTAATAATAAAACATTAAAAGCAGCGTTTACTTTCATTTGTTCGGCAGATTGTATTATCTAAGTAGCGAAGTACTATATTAAAAAAGCCTCTCAAGGACTGAGAATGAACGTATTGAATTTAAGGAAGAGTTCAGAGAAAAGCACACTTGCAGTGCTTATCACTTTAGCAGCCTTATTACTTTTCATATTAAAATCAGCATCAAAAATCCATCCATTCTACGAGCTACTTTTACTGGCTTTTACAATTATTTCGTTTGTAGTTATATTTTTAATGTTAAGTAGCAAGAAAAAACTTACCATTTGTCGCCATGGTATTTTTTATAGCTCTGCGTTTGGGAATGTTCATATTGAACCGAACAAAACTAAAAAAATTAAACAATTTTCTAAATATGGTTTTAATTGTGTGGTAATCATTGGTCATGGCTATTTTATATTCGCGCCATTTTATTATTTAACGTCGAAACAAAAACAACGACTTAAACGATATGATAATAACTTACTGCATTGGTTAGAGGTTACGCGTAAACGCAGTAAGTTTCAGGGCTTTTAATGCAAGTCAAAGTATAAAAAGCCCTTTGAAATAGTTACTTAATTTTGCCACTCTTTAAGTACGTCTTTCACATACTCATAGCGCCATGAGTTGAATAGATCTGGCTTTGATGCAGCTTTACGCTCATCTGCATCGAGCTTCCAATTCCAGCTGATCAGTTGGTTAATCTGTTTTTTAGAGGCCAATACATCTTCAGGAATACCCTGCTCTTTTGCAGCTTTGGTGATTTTTTGTTTAATATCTTTAGCGGCTTTTTTATATGCCGGAAAATCGATTAAACGTTTTAATTGTGCAGGTTGTTCGCTTACAAGAACGGCTTTACCACGCTCAATACATTTTAAAATTTCTACGCCCGAACGGTTCACTTCCATTGGCTCAACACCCGGCACTCTGCGTAACGCATTTAAACTTGCAGGCTTACGCTTAGCTATTTCAACCATGTTGTGCTCTTTTACCACAAAATTAAGCGCGAGGTTTTTGCGCTCTGCCTTTTCACGGCGCCATGCGGCAAGTTCGCGTAATACTGCTAAGTCGTGCGGTCGTAATTGCCAAGCATTTTTAATATCTTTATAAAGCTGATCTGCTGGTGGTTGGTAAGCACGTTTTTGCGCAACTAACTCGCTTTCGCTGATCACAATGTCAAAAAAGCCAGCTTCATCAATTTGTTTTTTAATAATTTCAAAACAAGGCAGTAAGTGGTACGTATCTGCAGCGGCATAATCTAGCTGCTTTTCTGTGAGTGGGCGCTGTAGCCAGTTAGTGCGCGATTCACTTTTATCAATTTCGATATCAAGTAACTCTTTAACCATGTGGGCAAAGCCCATGCAATTTCCATGACCTAGTATTTGCAGTGCAAATTGGGTATCAAACAGCGGTGTTGGTACAAAGCCAGCGTATTTTTGAAACACTTCAATATCTTCTGACGGTGAATGCAGTACTTTTAACACCTCTGGGTTTTTAAGTACTTGCCAAAAATCAAAAAGCGACAACTCAGCCAGTGGGTCGATTAACGCTAAATGCTCACCATCGTATACTTGAATAAGTGCAACTTCAGGGTAAAGCGTACGACGACGCATAAACTCGGTATCAATTGCCAGTACCGGTTTTCCTGTTATTTTTTCTACAAAATCATTTAATTGATTTTGCGTTTCGATCAGTTGATATTGCACTTATACCCCTTTCATTACCATAAAAAAGCCGGCTAATGCCGGCTTTAATTATTTTTGTTCGTCCTTTAAGGCTCTTCTTAGAATCTTACCAACGTTTGTTTTTGGTAGTTCATCTCTAAACTCAACGAGTTTAGGCACCTTATAGTTCGTTAAATTATCACGACAGTGCTTTATTATATCTTTTTCAGTTAAAGATTGATCTTTTTTCACGACAAAAACTTTAACTTGTTCACCACTGACCTCATGAGGAATACCGATAGCTGCTACTTCAAGCACGCCATCGTGCATAGCAACAACTTCTTCGATCTCATTTGGGAACACGTTGAAACCAGATACGATAATCATGTCTTTCTTACGATCAACAATGTAGAAGAAGCCTTCATCATCGTAAGTTGCAATATCACCTGTTGCAAACCAACCGTCTTTTAAGCATTCGGCTGTTGCATCTGGGCGGTTATAGTAACCTTGCATAACTTGTGGGCCTTTAACCCAAAGCTCGCCTGGCTCCCCTTTTGCTGCTTCTTCACCATTTTCAAGCATAAGCTTAATTTCAGTGCTAGGAGCAGGTAAACCAATTGAACCGTTATAACCTTCCAGGTCGTAAGGGCTAACAGTTACAAGTGGTGCACACTCAGTTAGGCCATAACCTTCCATTAATTTGGTTTTTGTTACAGCTTGCCATTTTTCAGCAACTGGACGCTGTACCGCCATACCACCGCCAAGTGACATTTTTAAGCTTGAGAAATCAAGTTCAGCAAAACCTGGGGTATTTAGTAAACCGTTGAATAAGGTATTTACACCCGTTACAGCAGTAAATTTGTGTTGTGCTAACTCTTTTACAAAGCCAGGCATATCACGAGGGTTCGTAATAAGTACGTTTAAACCACCGTATTTCATAAATGTTAGGCAGTTCGCAGTCAAAGCAAAGATGTGGTAAAGCGGCAGTGCCGTAATAACCACTTCTTTTCCGCGCTCTAATACTTTGTCTAAACAACCTGATACTTGTTCAAGGTTACCAACCATGTTGCCATGAGAAAGCATTGCACCTTTAGATACACCGGTTGTACCACCCGTGTATTGCAAGAATGCTAAGTCGTTTAAATCAACATTTGGCTTTTTATAGTTCGCTTCGTTACCAGCAAGTGTATCGGCAAATTTGATTACATTTGGCAATGAATAGCTAGGCACCATTTTCTTAACGTGCTTAACCACAAAGTTAACGATGTGCTTTTTAAGGCCTCCCACCATATCACCCACTTGAGTAACCACGATGTGCTTAACGTTGGTTTTTGGTAATGCTTTTTCTAGGGTATCGGCAAAGTTAGCAAGAATGAAAATTGCTGATGACTCAGAGTCATTTAACTGATGCTCTAATTCACGCACTGTATAAAGTGGGTTTACGTTCACCACTACACAACCTGCACGAAGAATGCCTAAAATAGTCACAGGCGTTTGTAGTAGATTCGGCATCATCACCGCTACTTTATCGCCTTTTTTCAGACCAAGATCATTTTGAATGTACGACGCAACACGTTTTGTAGCACTGTCTAACTCACTATAGGTCAACACTTTACCCATGTTGGTAAAGGCTGGAAGGTCACTATAGTCAGCAAAACTTTTTTCAAACAAGTCGAGTAGCGAGTGATAATGCTCAGGGTCGATTGTTTCAGGCATACCTTCTGGGTAGCGTTTAAGCCAGATTTTTTCCACTCTTAGCTCCTGTTTATAATTATATTTTTTAATAACCTTAATCTAACTAAGGCCGTTTCTCAATGGAGTAAATACTCTAATGGTGCAGATAATCCCACATTTGGTGCAATTATACAATTAACTTGCTTTATACTGCCCAATAAATGCATGAATGTGCTCTAAGGTTAATGCAGGACTTTGCATATGGCAATGGTGACCTCCAGGTATCTCATGAATTTTTAACTCCTTGTAATATTTACCATATGCCTCTAGGTTATCTCTAACAAAAGGATAACCCTTATCCCCAAGGATAAGCTGACATGGTGCGGTAATTTGTTTGATGGTTGCAATACATTGCGCCTCATCAAAGCGAAATCCTGAGTGATTTTTAAGCTTAGGATCGGTTGTTAAATACCACTTACCTGCTTTTTCGTAACTATTTCGTGTCATTAATAGTTCTGCTTGTGGGTATTCAAGGTCGCCACTTGCAAGCCTTGCACTAATAATGTGCGCTATTGAGTCAAATGCACGAGGGCTTTTGCTGTTTACCCGCGCTCTATTTAATATCGCTTTACGAAGTTGGCCGCTCACTTCATTGCTGTTGGTTGTAACGCAGCCAATTCCCTCAATAAAGTTTACCGATGCCACCTTTTCAGGGAAGCAGCTCGCAAAAACGCCAGCGACCATAGCGCCCATAGAATGGCCAACTAAATGCACTTTCGTTACATCAAGTGACTCAATAAACCGATAGACGTCATCAACATAATCAATAAAGTAATAATGGGCGTCACTGCTTCGCCAATCAGACAAACCATGGCCAGGAAAATCAAGGCAATACCAACGCTGGTTTAACTGCGCGTTTTGTAACATAGGTATGTAACTATGTGCGTTATCAAGCCAACCATGTAAGGCAACCACAACCTCTTCGCCATGACCAAAGGTTAGGCCATGCATTGCCTGAGTGCCAGTTTGAAAAGAAAAAGGTTGCACAATTGCTCCTATTTATTAAGCGTTTCAACTTAAAGGCGTTTATTTATCGTCTGGCTAGTATACAATAATCCTCGCAGTATAAATAAGGGCACAATAATAAGGTTACATCAATGAAATTAAAATTAAGTCTTTTAGCATTATTATGCTCAGCAGGCTCAGTAATGGCTGAATCAGCACCAAAAAACATCATTTATATGATTGGTGATGGTATGGGCCCGGCGTACACAACTGCATATCGTTACTTTAAAGATGATCCAAATACTAAAGTTGTTGACCCAACTGTTTTCGATACTATTTTGCGTGGTATGGCACATACCTACCCTGACGATCATACCTATGTAACAGACAGCGCAGCAGGTGCAACAGCACTGAGCAGTGGTCATAAGAGTTATAATGGCGCAATTGCTGTTGATACTGATAAAAAACCAGTAAAAACTATGCTTGAAGTTGCCAAAGAGCGTGGCATGACAACAGCACTCGTAGCTACTTCGCAAATCAATCACGCTACACCAGCAAGCTTTGCTTCACACAATGAATCACGCCGTAACTACGACGAGATTGCTAACGACTATATCGATAACAAAATCGCGGGTAAATTACCGGTTGATTTAATGCTAGGTGGCGGCACGAAATATTACGTTCGTGAAGACCGTAACCTAGTAGAAGAGTTTAAAGCGGCTGGCTATCAGTACAGCGATGACTTCGCAGCAATGAATGACTTGAAGCAAGTTCCTGCTCTTGGTTTATTTGCTGAAGTCGGTTTACCGTTTGCGCTTGACGAAAATCCAACGCGCCTTACGCAAATGACAACTAAAGCGCTTGATTTACTTGATGGTCAAAACGACAAAGGTTTCTTTGTGATGATCGAAGGCAGCCAAATTGACTGGTGTGGTCATGCAAACGACATCGCATGCGCAATGGGCGAAATGGACGACTTTGCTAAATCGATTGAACAAGCAAAAGCGTATGTAGATAAAAACCCTGATACCCTGCTTGTTATCACCGCCGACCACTCAACAGGTGGCTTAACACTTGGTGCTCATGGTCAATATAAGTGGGAAACTGACGTTGTTAAAGGTGTTAAAGCAACAGCTGGCACTATCACAAAAGATCTACTTGAAAGCGATGATTTAAAAGCAGTATGGCAAAAGTATTCTGATATCGAGTTTACTGATGCAAACAGCATTAAGCTTAGCCAAGCTAAGAAAATGGGTGATAAAGCACTACTACTTGCAGTAAAAGATATTATCAATCATGCCAGCTTCACAGGTTGGACTACTGGCGGCCACACCGCTATTGATGTACAAGTATTTGCCTATGGTAAACGTGCTGAAGATTTCTACGGTTCGCAAAACAATACTGCGATTGCCGACAAACTGATTGATTATATTAAACAGTAATTTATATTGAATACCGTCCAATCATAAAAAAAGCCTAAACAATTTGTTTAGGCTTTTTTGTGAATTCAGTTTCACCAATTATACCAGTTAGCTAAGCATATACATCAACGCCAATAAGGCTTTGCACTTCGGCGCGGCGCTCTAAGTTAGCAAATTCTGTATAGGTTGAAATAGCACGACTGGTTTTTGGGTTGCTTGGTTTGTCATAAATTGTTTGCTGATAGTTTTGCGACTCAGCTTTAAATTCATCAGCAATAGCAACAGCTTGAGGGCTTGATTTAACATACTCTGTTGACGATTTTTGCTCAGCCGTTTGCTCTGATATAGCTTTGGGCTTATCAGTAACGGTATTTTTACGGCTATATTGACCGGGAATGTCACCGGTATAAAAGCCTGAGCCAATAGGTAAAGTCAAACTCGTAATTCCAAATCAAACATGAATAAATTATGTGCCATAACTAACGGGCACGCAAGTCCCGTTATTCTTTCAGTTACTCTCGGCCTGGTAGCTTTTTCCAAGTCACTGTATCACGAACATATTTAGGCTGTGCATTGGCTGCAGTCACCGTTTCACCGCTAGCGAATGCAGTGGCAACCGAGGCCAGCATGTACTTTGCATCAGGCAGTAAAATGTTTTCATTTAAGCTTACATTTGCCAAACCTGTAACAAGTGCAGGATAGGTCTGCCAACCCGTACCCACCGCTGCCGCTGTTGTTCCAGGTAACGTTAGCAACTCAGGTTTAATGACTTGCTCTTCATCAACTAGCGTCATTAAGCCATTATCATCAGCTTTATAATGAGCGTAATAAATCTCACCCATACGTGCATCAATCGCAGAAAACACATCGTTAGCTTGGTCTTGCTCAAACGCTTGTTGTGCCATCATCTGCAATGTTGATACGCCAACCAAAGGTAAGCGTGCGGCATACGCTAAACCTTGAGCAATCGCAACACTAATACGCACGCCAGTAAAGCTACCCGGTCCTTGACCAAAGCCAATCACATCTAAGTCGGCTAGTTTACATTGTGCCTTTGCGAGTAACTCATCAATTAAAGGCAAAATCTTTTGACTGTGCTGCTGAGGGCACTCTTCAAAATGATGAAATGTTTGCCCTTGATAATGTAGCACCAGCGATAAAGCTTCAGTTGATGCATCTAAGGCAAGAATATTGTGTTTAATCATCTAAGTTACTCTAATTGATCTGTTCTAAAAACGCGTTTGCCATTGCTAAATCGCGTGTGCGGCGCATGGGTGGCAAACTTTTTAAAAATACTTGGCCGTAATGGCGTGTTACTAAGCGGTTATCACAAATAACCAACACACCTTTATCTTTACTATCGCGAATAAGTCGCCCTACCCCTTGCTTTAATGCAATGACCGCTTGGGGTAATTGAATATGGGCAAATGGGTCTTTGCCTTGTAACTGGCAATCTTGCATTTTTGCTTGCAATAATGGGTCATCAGGTGCGGCAAACGGCAATTTATCAATGATAACACAACTTAATGTGCTGCCTCTAACATCTACGCCTTCCCAAAATGAGGCTGTGCCGAGTAAAACGGCATTTCCGTGACGGGTAAACTTCTCAAGGATAATGCGTTTAGACATTTGTCCTTGCATATAAACCGGATAATCCATTTGTGTGGTTAAACCTTCAGCCACTAAGTGCATCATACGATAACTAGTAAACAGCACAAAACAGCGACCTTTTGCTGATTTAATCAACTCAAGGGTCAGCTTGATAATTGCATGGGGCATATTATTCGCATGAGACTCAGGTAAGTAGCGCGGTAAGCAAAGTAGCGCTTGTTGTTGGTAATCAAACGGACTTTCAACAATCATGCTTTGCGTTGGTTTTAAACCAAGGCTAGCGTTAAAGTGTTCTAATTCGTTATCGACCGATAGAGTCGCCGATGTAAACACAAAACCTGCTCCTGTGTCTTTCATCATTTGTGCGAATTTAGCCGATACATTGAGCGGTGTAATGTTTACCGTTAGGTATCGCCGAGTGGTTTCGTACCAATAACTATAGCCCGTTTGGGCTGTATCAAATACCCGCTCTAACTGACCTTTAAAGGCCAGCGTACGCTCAAACGGATGCTCTATTTTTTCGCTACGATCCAAGCATAACTTTAATACTTGGTATAAAAAGTCGAGGTCGCTAATGACCCGGTGCAGTGCTGCACAAATATCTTTATCAGCCAGCTTTTCACGCCAATCACCACGGCTACCATCAACCCCAAACTGCAAGCGTAAATCTGCCACGCTAGTTTCTAACTTGTTGAGAGTTTTGCCTAATTGCAGCATGTCAGGGATATCGGCACGGTAAATTGCTCGTAAGTCATTAATTAAATCCACCAGCTTTTTGGTGCTAACACTTTCACCAAAATAGTCACTGGCAATTTCACTGAGCTGATGCGCCTCATCAAAGATATAGGCGTCTGCCGTAGGCATTAATTCAGCAAAGCCTGTATCTTTTACAGCCATATCTGCAAAAAATAAATGATGGTTGATCACCACCACGTCAGCTTCCATGGCATTTAAGCGGGCTTTACGAATGTAGCAATCTTGAAAATCGGGGCACTCTTTACCCAAACAGTTATCTGCGGTTGAGCTAACATAAGGCAGTACTTTGGCGTCTTCTTCTATGCCAATACAATCTGCTAAATCGCCTGAACGGGTTTCACTTGCAAACTTTGCCACCATCGCGAGTTGATGCATTACATCAGGATCATCTGTTGGTACATGCGCAACATGCTGACTTAAGCGATAGGTACACAAATAATTCGCACGGCCTTTTAAAAGGGCAACTTTTTTAGTGGCGCTTAGTGCTTTGACTAAGTTGGGTAAATCCCGATGAAACAACTGCTCTTGTAGTGCTTTTGAACCCGTTGAGATTATGGTTTTGCCTTTTGATTTTAACGCAGGCGCTAAGTAAGCGTAGGTTTTACCCGTGCCTGTGCCCGCCTCAACCACTAATTGGTGACGTTTTTTTAAGGCATCATCAACTGCAACAGCCATGTCAATTTGTGGCTGCCGAGGAGTATATCCATCAAGAGAAAGTGCAAGGGGGCCAGTGGCACTGAAAAGTTGTTTGATAAACTTCGCCAATAGATTAAAAGTGATGGGCAGATTTTACGTAACTGACTTGCCAAGGGCAAGACTAAATGAGGAAGCAAGGCTTCCTCATGGTTAAAAGTATGATTGGGTTTAAATCATTGTCCTTGAATCGTTAATGTAACGCCCGATGCAGCTCGGTAACCTTGTAAATCTATGTACCAAGTGCCAGCTTGTGGGTTATCAAATTGACAACTTTCTTCGTTACCATTTTTGTACGGCCGACATAGATAATTTGAACTTGTTGACGCTGAGCCATAATTAACATACAAATCTGCATCGCCACTACCGCCAGAAATAGTCACCGTTAAGTTACTTAGGCCTGCGGGTATTTGTTGAGTAAAGCGCAGCCAACTTCCGGTAGCCACACTCACGTTTGTCTCAGTTCGGTCAACGTTTTCACCGCCACCTGAGGTGCTATAACTTCCCGTGAGTGACACATTCGAAATCTCATTCCACGCTTCAACCATGACATGATACGTGCCAGTTTGAACTGACGACATCACACAGCTTTCATTACTTGTAGAGGTTGTGCTTTTACAATCAAAATCCTGTAAGGTCGGCTTAGCGCCAAATTTAACGTATAAATCAGCATCGCCCGAGCCGCCCTCGGTTACAAACTCAAGGTTACTGCTCATTGCGGGTACATCAAGTGTAAAGAATAACTGATCTTTTGCTGCGCCCGACAAACCTGTTTTAGCTACGCCATTTTCAAGCTGATTAGTCGGCTCAGTTACCACATCACCAGCGTTCTTTGCCATTTCAGCAACATAGCTCACTGCCAATTTTGCAAATTTACTCGCGTGAGCCGCATCAAATTGGGCATCATTTGATGTGTGGATCAATGGGTTAATATCACTCATTGTTGATTCAAATGGCATTGAGGCGGCAAACCCTTGTTGATACCAAGAGGCATGATCTGAGCAGCCATAACCACATTGATCAAAGCCATAGCTCACTGTGGGCTGGTAAGCATCGAGCAACTGCGATAAATACTGATTTTGCGATGAGTTAGTGTAGTCGGTCATCATCACAATATCTGTGTTGCTGCCGTTATTGCCAGTCATATCAAACTGCACCATACCTACAACATTCTTACCCTGTGTTTTATAACTTTGGGCAATATCTTTTGAGCCCCTAAGGCCTACCTCTTCAGCGGCAAACCCCATAATTTGAATGGTTCGCTGAGGTTGGTAGTTATTTTCCACAATTGCTTTGAGGGTTTGTGTGAGCACTGCAATACCAGAGGCATTATCATCTGCACCAGGAGCACGACCATTACTTGGATTAGACTGATTGATTGAGTCTAAATGACCACCAATAACGACGATTTCATCTGCTTTTTCTGCACCAGGAATGGTCACAATAACTGATGATTGCGAAAAACTATGGTTAAAATACTCAACGCTTATATCACTGCGGCTACTGGCTATTTGCTGCCAATGGCTCTTTAACCAATCGGCTGCATCAACACCACTTTGCACTGAATAATATCGGTTATGAAAGTTCATCATGCTATTAACCGTATCGCTCAGTTCGCTACTATCAATCGATGATATTAGTGCGTTAACTGTCGTGGCATTATCAATACTGTAGTTTACTAGGCTCGCATTCATAGCTGTCTGAGCTACAGCATTTAATTGCTGAGTGTAAAGCTCTGCATCTGCTAATGAGTCATGGGCTACAAAACCACCGCAGCGATGATAGTTATCGTGCATAAACTCACTTAACCCAGCGATATCCTGCTTGTTAACGCGCATAAAATTAACTTGATTCAAAGCCGATTTTTGCATCGCAAAATTACTGCTTTGTTTACGTTTACTTACTGTATCTTGTTGAAAGTGCTCTGCAGCAAGGGCATCAATAGTGACCCAAATTGTTTCGTCTTGCGCCGCATAATTTAGTTGGCTCAGTGACAGTGTGGCAAAGCCCACTAGGCACTGTGTTAGGCGGGTTGTCATAATCAATCCTTTTATGATTTGCATTTTAATGAAAATAAAAAAGGGAGCCGAAGCTCCCTAAAAGGGTGGCTAGTTAGCCGAAATGGTGAGTGTTACACCACTTGCAGCGCGATAGCCGCGAAGGTCGATATACCAAGTACCCGCTTGTGGGTTTGTAAATGTACAGGTTTCGCTATTGCCGTTTTTATAAGGACGGCAGTCATAGCTAGAGGTGGTCGATTGCGAACCAAAGTTTACATACAAGTCAGCATCACCAGAGCCACCAGAAATAGTCACATCAAGTGACGAATAACCCGCATCTAGATCTTGCGTGAAACGAGTCCAGCTATTTGTACCAACACTCAAGTTAGACTCAGTGCGGTTAATTGGTGTTACACCACCACCGCTACCCGAATCAAAGCTACCTGTAAGTGATACACCTGAAATTTGATTCCACGCTTCTACCATTACGTAGTAAGTACCCGCTTGTACATTACTTATAGCGCAGCTTTCTGTGCTAGTAGATGAAGTGCTTTTACAATCAAAGTTGCTCAGTGTTGGTTTTGCGCCGTACATAACGTAAAGATCTGCATCACCACTTCCACCAGTTGTATTGAATTGTAAATTCGTTGCGTCTGCTGGCACCTCAAGAGTAAAGAACATTTGATCTTTAGCAGCGCCACTGATCCCTGTGCGTGCAACGCCATTGGTTAGCTCTTCATCACCGCCCGGAGGTGGCTCAGTTGTGCCACAGCTACTACCCGCACTTAAGCTTGAAGTCACACCAACCGCCGCAAGTGCAGCTTGAACATCTGCTGGGTCATAGCTTAAATCACAGGCCGCATCCATCACGCCGTTACCTGCTAAATCCCAGTTTGTGCTGGCTGTCCAGTAAAGTTGGTTAGCGCGTGCCATCACAACAAACGCCTTTTGCGTATCCCAACCTGGTGTGGTTGCAAGGTTATAAAATGCCTTGTTGAATACACCTGAGCTGTAGTGAACATCCATACCAGAGTAGTAATTGTTTTGATGGTCAATTGAGCTTCCATCTTGGGTTGGGTTATTCATGTAACGTAGTGCACCGTTACCTTTAAAGATTTCCTGACCCACTAACCAGTCGTTTGAACCTTTCATGTAAAACTCAGCCGCTTCACCTGCCATATCAGAGAACGCTTCGTTCAAACCACCTGATTTACCAGAATAAACAAGGCCTGAGTTTTGTTCGGTAAAACCATGGCTTACTTCATGCGCCGATACATCAAGACTTACCAGTGGATAGAAGGTATTTTGACCATCACCAAAGGTCATGGCACTGCCATCCCAAAACGCATTTTCATAGTTATTGCCGTAATGAACGCGCATTTTCAATTGGAAAGTTAATGGCGCAGTGCCGACCCAATCGTTATACATATTAAAAATGACGTTACCGAAATAATGCGCATCATTTAAAGGCGAGTACGCACCGTTAATTTCTTTAAAGGTATTTTCTGGGCATGTAAACGAATACGCTGTTGAACCACTTGTACCGCCATTTAAGTTAATGGTTCTTACATTGGCGTTATTCATCGTACAGGTGCTGCCAGACTGAGTAACATCTAGACTATCAAAGTCAGTACCGTAGATGTATTTACCGGTTTTTAAGTTACCACCAGGGCCTGTTGCACTAGCATGTTGTAAGTTATCGAAGCTAAATAAAACTTCACCGCTGTTAGCATCAATAATTTGATACGGACGAGATGGGTTGTCGCCATACGTCACATAAGATACTTCATACACTAGGTGTGCAACACTGTCCTCATCTAGCCAAATAGCTAAACGTGATTGTTCATTATGCTTTTTTAACCCAACTGATTTAATTGCAGCAGGTGAGTTAGCAAGGCCTTTTGCCATTGCTTTTTTCTTGTTTAGTGCCGGAGACACTGAGTCGATGTCGGCGGCAATGTCATACACCGCTGCACCATGTGCGCGCTTTAATTGGCCATTTCCATCAAATGTAAGGCTAACCGTATCGCCGATAACAGGTAGACCTTGATACATCTGCTGATAACGACGCGTGGTGTTGCCGTTACTGGTTTTGATTTCTTTTAATACAACTAAATCATTCCCTGCACCTAAACCAACTAACTGATTTGGATTTGCACTCAATACAGATGATGCATTGGTTTGCAAAGCTTGGTTAATCCCTGTTTGTTCGTTTAGGTATTTCTTGTTCGCAGCTACTGCACTTGCTGCTTGAGTCAAAGCAAAAGCAGCAAGAGTTGCTAATGTGATTTTAGATAAATTCACGTTTACGCTCCGTTAGATTGTTATGTATTTAATATTTTCCTAGTAACCGGACTGCACTGTTCCCGATTAGTGACCAGCCTAGATTGAATGGAGCGAAATTGAAAATGAAACAAAAAATTTACAAATAAAGTATTAGCTCTAAATTAAAAAGCCATAATTAACAGCAGGATAGGAATTTAAAGGTTTATAAAATGTTAATAAATACATTTAAATTGTAAAATTATTGATACAAAATAATAACATTTATTAAACATTTGTACCTTTTATTTGTTTTTCTTTTGCTCATCTCATTATTTGTGATTCACAGCTAAAAGGATTAGATATCCATAAAAAAGTCTGGGTACATAACTTGCAGCAATGCCAAGTATCTAGGATTTAAGGACTAAGCATGATTACTGATCTGATACAAAACGAATGGCTAAATGAGCCATGGCTGGTCGTCATTGGTGGTACTGTATTAGCCGCCACAGCTTTGTTTTTATTAAAGTTTGTAATCATCTATTGCTTAAAGAAATGGACCCAACGAACCGACTTTGTTTTCGACTCATTACTGGTTGACTCACTGTCTACACCATTGACCTTGTGCACAATGATGGTGCTTGTGATCATTTTTGGTCAGTTATTAAACACCACCGGCTTTATGGCTGAGCACCCCTTACCTATTGCGGCCACCGCTAAAGCCATTTGTATTTTTGCCTTAGTGTTATTTTTAGACCATTTCTTATTTGGCACCGTTGATTATTACAGCGCCCGCTCTGTAGTGGTTTCGAACAGTCATAGCATCATTAAAGGCTTGATCCGCTGCGCAATTGTGTGTGTTGGCTTATTGGTGTTATTAGGCACGTTGGGTATATCAATCACTCCGATTATTGCCTCTTTGGGCATTACCTCTCTTGCCGTCGCTTTGGCTTTACAACCGACACTCGAAAACTTCTTCTCTGGCGTTCAGTTGGTGATTGATAAACCTATTCGGGTCGGCGACTTTATAGAGCTTGAAAGTGGCGACCAAGGCTTTGTTGAGAAAATTGGTTGGCGCTCAACCTGGGTAAAAATGTTGCCAAATAACATGATAGTCATCCCCAATAGTCAGCTGTCTAAATCACGCATCATTAACTATTTTTACCCAGAAAAAGAGCTCAGCGTCCCCGTCGAAGTGGGTGTTCATTATGGCTCCGACCTTGAAAAAGTTGAGCAGGTTACGTTGGATGTAGCAAGGCAGATATTAAAAAGTCATGAATGGGGCGTTGATGATTACGAAACCTTTGTGGTCTTTCATACATTTGATCAATCAAGCATCAATTTTACGGTGATGTTAAGAGCAAAAGAGTACTTTAACCGCTTTTGGGTAAAATCAGCTTTTATTAAAGCATTACACCAACGTTACGCAGAAGAAGGAATTGTTATTCCTTACCCAATCAGAGCTTTTAATACCAGCCAAGAATCAGCCCAGTTTAAACAGGCTGATTGACCTAACTGAGGTTATCACTATTGCGCTTTTATCAGGTTTATTTTGTCTCTTTTGAGACATTATTAACAGCGATTATACATATGCAATCAGCACCTTGAATTTTTACTCTAAAATGTCATAAAAATCGCATAAACACTGTGACATACCTATATTAGAGGCGTACTATATGCGGCCAGAAAGTGACTGCTTTCTGCGTCTTGTTATACAAATATTTAAGGTCAAACAATGAATGCTTGGTACCTCATTTGTTTTCTTTCAGCATTAGCTATTTTTATTGCTTTTGCTAACCAATATATCCTCAAAATGCAAACCACGATTGCTATAACAACAGGCTCTGTTGTTATTTCTTTGCTTCTTATACTTGCCGTTAAAATGCTTGGCGATACTACCGCCCTCGAGATGACCCAAATTGTCTCTAGTATCAACTTTAATCAGTTGCTACTAAAAGGCATGCTCGGGTTTTTACTATTCGCAGGTGCGCTGGAAATCAACTTAGCAGCCCTTCGTAAACAACGGTGGGAAATTACCGCATTAGTGTTATTTTCAACCATAACCTCAACGATCATTGTTGGTTACTTAAGCTATTATTTGTTTGCTTTTGTAGGCTGGCCAGTACCGTTTATTTACTGCTTGTTGTTTGGTGCTTTAATCAGCCCAACTGACCCGATTGCAGTGTTAGCCATTATTAAACAAATGCGAGCCCCAGAAGGTATTTCTGTGCAAGTTGAAGGTGAGTCTTTGTTTAATGATGGTATTGGTTTGGTGATTTTCACAACGATATTTTCAGTGGCCTTTTATGGCACCGAAGCCACCTTTACTGACGTTGCTGAATTGTTCTTAGTTGATGCAATTGGCGGTATAGTGTTTGGTCTAGTGATTGCGTTAGTCGGGCATTTTTTAATTATTAATAGCCGCGATGTTAACATTCGTTTGCTACTAACCTTGACCATTCCAACAGCCGGCTTTGCAGCAGCGAATATTTGGGAGATTTCAGGTGCACTTGCTATGGTCACCAGTGGTATTTTACTTGGCAATATTACTCGTTCAAAAGCAACAGAGCGTACGGGGCCTGAAGATACTCGCTACGTGAAAGACTTTTGGCATGCCACCGATAGCTTTTTAAACGCCTTGCTGTTTTTGATTATCGGTATGCTCATCGTCACTATGCCGATTACTCTTGAAGAAATTGGCTTAGGTTTACTGATGGTACCCGTGGTGTTGCTAGCGCGATTCATAAGTGTAGGTGCGCCATTTGTATTCTTTAAAAAGTATCGCCAATACGATAAGCACTCGGTGAAAATACTCACTTGGGGTGGCTTACGGGGTGGTCTAGCGCTGGCAATGGCAGCTGCCATCCCACGCGATCAAGTAATGATTGCAGGCTCAGACCTTCATAACCTAATTGTTATTGTCACCTACGTGGTAGTGATTTTCTCGATTATCGTACAAGGTTTAACAATTTCGCCGTTGATCCAAAGTAGTATTCAATCAGCAGAAGCAAAAAATTAAGCACAGCTTTTTGCTCTAAAGGCTCGTTTATCGGGCCTTTTTTTGTGCTTTATCGGCATACATTCGCGCGTCAGCAGCAGACAGCAATTTAGTTAGTGAGCAAGGTTGCTGACCAGAAAAATCAGCAATGCCATAAGAAAAGCCAAGCTCAACTTGGTTATTAAAGCTATTAGGTAAGTCACTGAATGACAACAACAAGCGTTGCATTATGGTGTCGCATTCGCTGGTATTTAAATCTGTAAATAAAATCACAAACTCATCACCGCTCAAACGTGCATATAAATCAGCCTTGCGACAACAGTTCTCTAGTAATCCTGCAAAATCTCTCAGTACTCTATCGCCAGCAGCATGACCAAATTTATCGTTAATTGCTTTAAAATTATCTAAATCAATAAACACTAATTTTGCTTTTAAATGCTGGCGAATACATAAATCAAGATAATGCTCTGCGGTGCTAATGAAACCGCGACGATTAGGCAATAAAGTAAGCTCATCGGTAGTTGCTAACTGCATGATTGCAAACTCTCGCTCGACGATTGCTGCAAAGTCTTGTAAGGCTTTAATTTCTTGTTTGTTAAAACTGCGCGGTTGATGATCGATAAGGCACAAAGTGCCAATTCTATTTCCTGATTTAAGTGTAATTGGGCAGCCCGCATAAAAGCGAATATTTGGGTCACCCATTACCAGTGGGTTATCAGCAAAACGCTTATCGTTTAAGGCATTTTCAACCACAAGCGGGTCTTTGTATAAAATTGCATGGGCGCATAAAGAAACGTCTCTTGCGGTCTCTGTTACATCGAGCCCCACACATGACTTAAACCATTGTCTGTGCTCGTCAATTAAACTGATAACACAAATTGGTACAGAGAAAAATTGCTGGGCAAGGCGAGTGATTCGGTCAAAGGCGGGTTCACTTTGAGAGTCTAAAACATCTAATGAGCGAAGCTCTTCAAGCCTAGCTTGCTCATTTAATGGCACTGAGGGTCGTTCCATTGAATTGCCTTGTAAGTTACAACACAAGTGTTTCTTAACGTTAGCAGAAAAAACCGCACAGTTGCATAAAAACAAATTTTATATTGAGTATTAAGCCCATGTATCTAGGTGTTTATTACCCTCTTCATCTTCTTCTATGACACTTTTGTTGCCTTTATCTTCTTTTTTAGCGGCTTTTTTGCGGCGTTCTATTTCACGTTTTTGGCGCTTTTCAAGCTCAATTCGCTGCACGTTCGCATCTTTTACGCCCGCAATATGAAACGCACCTTTACTTTCCAACTGTAAGCGCGTAATTCGACCTAAAAAGGGGATCATGATATCCATTTGCACCTCCTGCTGTACCTACTATCTAACCGTTATATATCGGCAGTTATAAGATATACTTTAATTTCGCAAAAAAAATGCTTGCCAAAGATTAGCAAAGCATGTTTATCTATATACGTAACTTATTTAAACAGATATACGCACTGGTTTACACAAACGAGTGCAATACAGGAAAAATTATGCGCTTCAATCTGACAACTATCCATCATCACCATCATTCACCGGAATAGCCTGTCAGGTTTTTCGCTGAGAGGTTATTCCTAAAAGGAACCTCTGGCGAGCAATCAACCAAATTATTTATTTTCGCCCTGAGGTTCCCTCGGGGTTTTTAGTTTTTGAATTAAAGGAAAATGAATAATGAGCAATACCAATCGTTTACGAATCGCCATCCAAAAAGGCGGCCGCTTATCAAAAGACTGCCAAGAGTTACTAAAACAACTTGGTGTTAAATTAAATCTTCGTGAACAACGTTTAATCGCACACTCTACCAACATGCCAATTGATGTACTTCGTGTACGCGATGACGATATTCCGGGCCTAGTAATGGACGGTGTGTGTGACCTAGGTATCGTTGGTGAAAACGTACTTGTTGAAGTTCAAGCCGAACGCGAACGCCAAGGCGTGGCATTCGAGGTAAATAAACTTTCTAAGCTTGATTTTGGTTACTGCCGCCTTGCACTTGCATGGCCACAAGAACTTGGTCCACAAGATAAAAGCTGGTTTGAAGGTAAACGCATTGCCACTACTTACCCAGAAATCTTAAGCCAATACCTAAAACGCGAAGGCATTAACGCAAGCACAGTCATGTTAACGGGCTCTGTTGAAGTCGCACCGCGTGCTGGTTTGGCTGATGCAATTTGTGACCTAGTGTCTACTGGTGCAACGTTAGAAGCAAACGGCTTAATGCAAGGCGACACCATCTTAGAATCAAATGCATGTTTAATTCAAAACAAAGACCTTACTGATCAAAGCAAACTTGATTTAATCAACACGTTAATGCCGCGTCTACGTGGTGTACGCCAAGCAAAAGAAAGTAAATACATCATGCTACACGCACCAAAAGCAAAGCTTGATGAAGTGTGCGACTTACTACCGGGTACTGGCCAACCAACTTTACTATCGCTTGCTGGTAGCGACGATTATGTTGCACTACACATGGTTAGCAGCGAAACCCTTTTCTGGGAAACAATGGAACAGTTAAAAGCACTGGGTGCCAACTCAATTCTTGTTATGCCAATTGAAAAAATGATGGAGTAATTATCCATGTTTCGCTGGAATGAGGAAAATCAACAAGCACAGCAGGCGGTACTTACCCGCCCTGCTGTTACTGCAAGTAAAGAGGTTGAAGCTATTTGCATCGATATCTTAAATGCAGTTAAAACTGAGGGTGACGCAGCGTTATTAAAAATGGCAAAAGAGTTTGATAAGCGCGAAACACCTCGCTTATTAGTGCCAGTTGAAGAAATAAACCAAGCTGAGCAGTTATTATCAAACGAATTAAAAGCCGCCATAGAAACGGCCTATGCCAATGTAAAACGTTTTCACCAAGCACAATTACCAAAAGACATTAAGTTAACAACTCAACCTGGCGTATTGTGTGAACTTAAATATCAAGCCATTGAAGCGGTAGGCATTTACGTGCCAGGTGGCAGTGCGCCACTGCCATCTTCAGTAATTATGCAAGGGGTGCTTGCACAGTTAAGTGGTGCACAAACCGTTGTGCTAACTACACCTGTAAAAGCCGACGAAACCATCAACCCTGCCATTTTATATGCAGCAAAACTATGTGGTATTAAAACCATTGTAGAAAGTGGCGGCGCAGGTGCCATTGCAGCGATGGCATACGGCACAGAATCAGTGCCTAAAGTGAACAAGATTTTTGGCCCAGGAAATAGCTTTGTCACCATGGCAAAACAACTTGTTGCGCAAACTATTCCGGGAATGGCGATTGATATGCCCGCGGGCCCTTCTGAAGTGCTAGTGATTGCTGATGAGCGTGCAAACCCTGAATTTATTGCGGCAGATTTATTGTCGCAAGCAGAGCACGGCGCTGATTCGCAAGTTATTTTACTATGTAACAGCGAACGCATCATTGAAAAAACACAGCAAGCATTAACAGAGCAGCTAGCAAAATTGAGTCGTAAAGACACTGCCGAGCAAGCCCTTGCTAACTCAAGCTTGATTTTAGTGGACTCGGTTGAGCAAGCCTTTGCGGTGTCTGCTGAATATGGTCCTGAGCACCTTATTTTACAACTTGCTGATGCGCAGCCTTATTTAAGCTTAGTGAAAAATGCCGGTTCAGTATTTGTAGGTGATTACACCCCGGAGTCAGCCGGTGACTATGCATCGGGTACTAACCACGTACTACCAACGTATGGTTACAGCGCGACCTATTCGAGCTTAAACTTACTGGACTTCTTTAGAACTTACACAGTGCAAACCATCAGTAAAAATGGCTTACGTGAATTATCTAAAGCAATTTTACCTTTGGCTGCAGCAGAGGGGCTTGATGCTCACGCCAATGCTGTTTCGATTCGTCTTGAGGCTATGAACAATGAGCGATAATTCAAAAATAACAACGCTGTTGCCAGATAACATTGCAGCGCTTACAGCCTACAGTTCGGCTAAAAGTGAAAAGCTAACCGGCACAACGTGGTTAAATGCCAATGAAAGCCCTTATTCACGCACGCCAAATATCAATTTAGCTGATTTAAATCGCTACCCAGATCCGCAGCCTCAGCAAGTGATCAATCGTTACGCTTGCTATGCTAATTTAGAGCCAGAGCAAGTACTGATGACTCGCGGCGCTGACGAAGGTATTGAGCTATTAGTACGTACTTTTTGTAGCCCAGCTACAGATAGCATCGCACTCTTTTTGCCAACTTACGGCATGTACAAAGTCACTGCAGATACCCACAACATTGCGATTAACGGTTTAACTCAAGAGCTGTTATTAAAAGGCACGGTTGATGAGATTGTCACTGCAGTTGCTGATTCAAAGCTGGTGTTTATTTGTAATCCAAATAACCCTACCGGCAGCATGACAAGCTTAGACAAAATCAGAAAAATCACCCAACAACTTGCGGGTAAAGCGATTGTAGTGGTTGATGAAGCTTATATAGAATTTTGCCCAGAACAAACAGCGGCAAGCCTGATCAACGAGTTTAGTAACCTTGTGGTACTAAGAACTTTATCAAAAGCATTTGCACTAGCGGGTTTAAGAACAGGCTTCACATTAGCCAACAGCGAGCTACTGGCGCCTATTCGTAAAGTGATTGCGCCATACCCTGTATCAACGGTGGTGGCGAGCATTGCAGCAGACGCATTAAGTAGTGACAACATCGCTTCAATGCGCCGTCAGGTGACAATTCTAAATAGCTTAAAAAGCAAACTAAAAAGCTGGCTCGAGCAATCACCTGCCGTTATCAAAGTACTGAGCGGTGAAGGTAACTTTGTCACTTTAAAATTAAAAAACAAACAATCATTTAATATCGCACTTGAGCAAGGACTCGTAATGCGTGCCTTCACCTTATATGGCGAAGATGATTGGTTACGAATTTCTATCGGTAACGAGCAAGAACTAGAACAAGTAAAAGTTTGGTTAGATGGCTTATCACTGACCAGTAAAACAGTAGAACAGGAATTATCATGAGCAACCCATATTTATTTATTGACCGCGATGGCACGATTATCGAAGAGCCTATCACCGACAAACAGGTTGATAGCCTAGAAAAATTAGTGTTTTTGCCAAATGTGATCCCTGCTCTATTACAACTTCAAGCGGCAGGTTACCGCCTTGTTATGGTATCTAATCAAGATGGTTTAGGCACTGATAGCTTCCCGACGGCCGATTTTGATATTGCTCAAGACAAGATGATGGATATCTTAAACAGCCAAGGGATTAAATTTGATGAAGTTCTGATCTGCCCTCACTTTGATGAACAAAATTGTGACTGCCGTAAACCAAAAACAGGCTTACTTACTGAGCTTATGCGCTCGGGTAAAGTCGATTTAGCACGCTCATTTGTGATTGGTGACCGCCAAACTGATATTGGACTTGCCAATAACTTATGTTGTGAAGGCATTTTGTATGACGGCAGCTGGGATGCCATTGTCACTAAGCTGACAACCGCAAACCGTGAAGGCCGTGTCACTCGCAACACCAAAGAAACACAAATCGATGTGCAAGTTAATTTAGACCAAACAAAAAATGGCGAAATTAGCACTGGCCTTGGCTTTTTCGATCACATGCTTGACCAAATTCGCACACACGCCAATATCGGACTTAATATTCAAGCCACTGGCGACTTACACATTGATGAGCACCACCTAGTTGAAGATATCGGCATTGCACTTGGCCTTGCCCTTAAACAAGCGCTAGGTACAAAAACGCAAATTGGTCGCTATGGTTTTGCACTCCCTATGGATGAATGCAAAGCTGAAGCGCAAATTGACTTATCGGGCCGTGCCTCGTTTGTATTAAATGCTGATTTTAGCCGTGAAAAAGTCGGCGACTTAGACGTACAAATGGTTGAGCACTTCTTTAAAAGCTTAAGTGATAATGCCGCCATGAGCCTTATTTTGTCGGTTAGCGATGGTAACTGCCATCACCAAGTTGAAGGTCTATTTAAAGCGTTTGCAAGAGCACTTCGCGCTGCGATTGCAAAAGATGCTTCACAACAAACAGCAAGCTCAAAGGGGTGTTTATGATTGCCATAATTAATACTGGTTGTGCCAACATTAACTCTGTTCGTTTTGCCTTTGAACGCTTAGGTAAAAATCCTGAGGTGATCACCTCACCTGAGCAACTAAAAGGCTTTGAACGTGCTATTTTACCAGGCGTAGGCCATGCCTCTGTTGCCATGAAACGCTTAAAAGACGGTGGTTGGCAGCAAGCAATTGATGAATATCAGCGCCCGTTGATGGGCATTTGTTTAGGCATGCAATTACTTTGCGACAGCACAGAAGAAGGCAATGTTGATTGCCTAGGCAAAATTCCAGGTATTGTTAAGCACTTAGATGTAGGTGAATTAACTTCACCGCACATGGGCTGGAACGACCTAAACGTATTAAAAGAGCATGCCCTCACCAAAGGGTTAACGGCGCAAGATCAAGTGTACTTTGTGCATAGTTTTGCTCACACAGTGAACGATGCCACCCTAGTTAGCGGTGAATACGGACAAGCTTTTTCAGCGATAGTTGCTAAAGATAACTACGCAGGCATGCAGTTTCACCCAGAGCGAAGCGCCAAAGTAGGCACCCGACTTTTACAAAACTTTTTAGATTGGCAGCTGTAAGCGCAGCAAAAAAATAAGAGAAATAAACGTGATTATTCCAGCACTCGATGTATTACAAAACCAAATTGTGCGCTTATACCAAGGTAAGTATGATACAGCACAATTTTACCCTTACGAACTTGGCGCACGCTTACAAGAGTACGCAAATAGCGGCGCAGGCAAACTGCACTTAGTTGATTTAGAAGGCGCACGCGATCCAAATAAAAAACAGTGGCAGCATATTCAAGCTGCAACCAAAGAGCTTAATGTGCCTTATCAAGTGGGCGGTGGTATTCGCTCTGAGCAAGATGTTGCTGACTGGCTTGAAGCCGGAGCTAACCAAGTCGTGATTGGCTCAATGGCCGTTGAAAAACGTGAGCAAGTACAGGCCTGGATTGAAAAGTTTGGCAGTGAACACTTTGTTATCGCACTAGATGTTAATAAAACCGACAACGGCTGGGCACCAGCAACACATGGTTGGTTAAGTGAATCTGAGTTTGGCTTGTTCGAACTTGTTGATTTTTACGTGGCACTGGGTGTGGTTGATTTTCTGTGTACTGACATCAGTAAAGACGGCACCATGACCGGCCCTTCGTTCGCACTTTATGAAGATTTAACCAACCACAACAGCGAGATTAAAGTTCAAGCATCAGGCGGTGTAAGCTCACTGGATGATATTGCAAAGCTGAAAAAACTGGGTGTTGGCGGTGTTATCTTAGGTAAATCATTGCTCGATGGTGCCTTTAATGTTGAGGAGGCGTTAGCATGTTATCAAAACGCATAATCCCTTGTTTAGATGTAAAAGACGGCCAGGTCGTTAAAGGTGTTAAATTTAAAGGCCATGAAGTGGTTGGTGATATCCTAACGCTTGCCAAAGCTTACAGCGATGCCGGTGCGGATGAACTGGTGTTTTATGAAATCAGTGCCAGCGTCGAAAAACGCCTACTTGATGTCAATTGGGTAGAGAACATTGCACGCCACATTGATATTCCATTTTGTGTGGCGGGCGGCATTAAATCTGTTGCTGATGCAGCACGTGTTTTAGAACGTGGCGCAGATAAAATCAGTATTAACAGCCCTGCAATTGCTCGCCCTGAGCTTATCAAAGAGTTACACGATGAGTTTGGTAAACAATGCGTAGTTGTGGGTATTGATAGCTTTTATGATGAAAACACTGGCGAGTATTTAGTGTACCAGCTGACTGGCGACCCAAATGCATCAAGCCGTACTCGCTATAAAACCGAAGAATGGGTTAAGCGCGTGCAAGACCTAGGTGCTGGTGAAATCGTGCTCAATTGCATGAACCAAGACGGCGTGCGTAAAGGCTACGACAATGTTCAGCTATCAAAAATGCGTGCACTGTGCGATATTCCACTAATTGCATCGGGCGGCGCAGGTACGATGCAAGACTTTGTTGATGTGTTTCAACAAAGCCAAGTTGATGGCGCGCTCGCTGCCAGCGTATTTCACAAGAACGTCATTGATATTGGCGAACTAAAACAATTTTTAATCGATAATAATGTAGCGGCAAGACTATGCAATTAACCAAAGACACTCTTTCTCAAGTCGACTTTGCTAAAAGCGAATTGATCCCAGCTATCGTGCAAGATGCACGTTCTGGGGTGATTTTAATGCAAGGCTTTATGAATCAAGACGCATTAGCTGCCACTTTCGACAAGCAAAAAGTCACCTTTTACTCGCGTTCTAAAGAGCGTTTATGGACCAAAGGCGAAACATCAGAAAACTACCTTGAAGTAGTCTCAGTACACACCGACTGCGATTACGACTCACTATTAGTACTTGCAAACCCACTTGGGCCAACATGCCACCTTGGTACACAAAGCTGCTTCGGCGATGATGCTAAACCTAGCTTGTCGTTTTTAGCTGAACTTGAACAAGTGATTGTTTCACGTAAAGACGATGATCCAAGCAAAAGCTACACTGCGTCTTTGTTTGCAAAAGACTTAAGCCGTAGTTGCCAAAAAGTGGGTGAAGAAGGCGTTGAAGTTGCCCTTGCAGCCATGAAACATGATAACGATGAATTAACCAATGAATCAGCAGACTTACTGTATCACTTAACTGTGTTATTGCAGCGCCAAGGCTTATCGCTGGCTGATGTGGTGAGCTGTTTACAAGGCCGCCATAAGTAATAATCATAGAGTGTGGTATCTAAATACCGCACTCTATTGCTGTTTTAACGCTTCTAACACAATTTTAAATGCCGGAGACGGTTGCCTTCGGCTCGGGTAATACAAATAATAACCGGGAAATGCGGGGCACCAATCAGCTAACACTTTAATTAAATTACCATTTTTTATATGCTCACCAAACTCCTCTTCAGGTAGAAACGCAATACCTAACCCCTGTAACGCCGCCTCAACAATATGATGAGAGGTATTAAAGATTAATTGACCGCGTACATTCACATTAAGTTCTTCACCCTCTTTTTCAAACTCCCACGCATATAAACCGCCATGGGTAG
Organism: Pseudoalteromonas sp. P1-26; assembly: GCF_001401795.1. NCBI lineage: Bacteria > Pseudomonadati > Pseudomonadota > Gammaproteobacteria > Alteromonadales > Pseudoalteromonadaceae > Pseudoalteromonas > Pseudoalteromonas sp. P1-26. The sequence goes on from NZ_LKDX01000024.1 coordinate 47,111, forward strand.
GAAAGCGAATGTTGATACAATTATGTGCAGTAAGATCCTTTGGCGTGTTAGGCTTTTGATGCTTAGCAAAATACTCAGGGCTTGCAACGGCTGCCATATTGAGCTCTTTACCAATAGGCACAGCTATCATATCTTTATCTATGGTTTCGCCAAGACGAACGCCAGCGTCGATACGCTGAGCAACAATGTCTGTGTAGCCATAGTTAACATTGAACTCAATATTAATATCGGGGTATTGCTTTAATACATTGGCCAGCTTTGGGAGTAATGTGCTCTGAATTATAAAATCACCACAAGTAATTTTTACCGTGCCCGCAGGTTTGTCTCTGAGTTCAGTTAACGCTTCTAACTCATTTTCGATATCATCAAAACGATGCCCTATTGCATTGAGTAAACGCTCCCCGGCGAGAGTCGGCGATACGCTTCGAGTTGTTCTGGTTAACAAACGAATATCTAAGTTTGCTTCTAGTGAACGAATAGCCTGACTCAAGGCAGACTGAGTTACGCCTAACTGAGCAGCAGCACGTGTAAAACTGCCAGTTCTTGCCACAATGACAAAATAGTTCAATTCATTGAGGTTTTGTTTGATCATCCACCTGCCTATTAATAAGTTTTACTAATAAAGCATATTAGTATTCATTAGCTAGTCTATTCAACCTATGTTTGAAAAAATACTCCATCACATTTAACTGTATGGACTAGCATGACAAATTACTCAACCTATCAAGATGATCAGCCTATCGAGCAGCAAGCTAATTGGAGTGGGGTTTTTGCGATGACATTATGTATTTTCGCCTTAATAGCCTGCGAGTTTATGCCTGTAAGCTTATTAACACCTATGGCTGAAGATTTATCAATTAGTAAAGGCATGGTTGGTCAGGGGTTAGCAATATCGGGCTTTTTTGCGGTGATCACAAGTCTATTCATGAGTCCTTTATTTGCTAAAAGTGATCGAAAGACCTTACTAGTCGCTCTGACCTTGATAATGCTACTGTCAACTTTAACAATCTCTATAGCTGATAGTTACGCTGTTTATATGCTTGGTCGTGCGTTAATCGGCTTAGTCATTGGTGGCTATTGGTCACTTTCAACTGCTTCTGCAATGCGCTTAGTTCCCGAGGAAAAAGTGCCTAAAGCACTGGCAGTATTTAATGGTGGTAATGGTCTTGCCATGATAATTGCAGCACCACTTGGCAGTTATTTAGGCAGTGTTCTTGGCTGGCGAGGCGCGTTTATGTGTTTAGTGCCATTTATTGCTATTGCTGTATTTTGGCAATGGCAGGCTTTGCCTAGCATGCCAGCTCAGCAGCAATCAAAAGGACCTTTTTCTGCATTTAAGTTATTTAAAAAGCCACTCGTCCGTTTTGGTATGCTAGCTGTCGCGCTGCTATTTATGGGGCAATTTACTTTATTTACCTATGTAAGGCCCTTTTTAGAGTCAGCGTTTCAAGCCACCAGCCAACAAGTCTCTATGGTGTTATTTGTTATTGGTTTTGCAGGCTTTATTGGCACCTTATTGATCAGTAAGGTCATAAAACTCAGTTTAGCGTTTGCATTAATAGCTGCTCCTGCGGTTATGGCTTTAATAGCATTTTGTTTAGCTAATCAAATATCTCTTTTTAACATCAACATCGTATTACTTGGATTATGGGGGTTAATTGCAACTGCAGCGCCTGTTGCTTGGTGGAGCTGGGTAGCTCGTGCTTTACCAAAAGATGCTGAAGTTGCAGGAGGATTGATGGTCGCAATTATCCAATTTTCGATAGCGCTAGGCTCAACATTCGGCGGCATATTATTCGATGTTTATGACTACCCTATTACCTTCTTTGTTAGCGCAGCTATCTTATTTTTTGCAGCCATTGCCAGCTATTTCACTATAAAAACACCCTAAAAAATCATTAGGTGGCTCATACTTGAGCTACCTAATGTTCATTTTAAGCACCTAAAGATACATTCGACACTTTTAGGCAATAAATCGACTGTTCTAATATAACGCCAAACTGCACAAATAACCGACAATAACCTCATCAAAGCTGCATTGTGAAAACAAATTGCAGTCCCTGTTAATCAAAAAATAGGAGAGTGTTATGACAACCTCAACTGATAATTTTTACCAAAGCGATGCTGTTAACTTTGAAAAAGTAATTTTCAAAAACCAATTACAAATGAATGTAGTCGGTAATCTTTTTACACCTAAAAATGCAGAGAAAGGTGCGAACCTTCCGGCACTTGTAATAGGTCACCCTATGGGTGCGGTAAAAGAGCAAAGTGCTACTTTATATGCAACTAAACTTGCAGAGCTAGGATTTGTAACTTTGGCAGTTGATCTTAGCTTCTGGGGCGAAAGTGACGGCGAACCACGTAATACTGTACTACCTGATTTATACGCAGAGTCATTCAGTGCCGGTGTCGATTACCTTGCTAGCCGTTCATACGTCAACAAAGAAAGCATTGGTGGTTTAGGTGTATGTGGTAGTGGTGGTTTCATCATTAGTGCCGCTAAAATTGACCCACGTATCAAGGCTGTGACAACAGTGAGTATGTATGACATGGGTGGCGCAACGCGCAATGGTTTAGGTAACTCTATCAACCTTGATATGCGTAAAGATATGCTCGATGAGGCTGCAGAGCAACGTAATGTTGAGTACCTTGGTGGCGAAGTACAATATACTGGCGGCTGCCCCCATCACATTGATGAAAGCTCACACCCAATTGCAAAAGAGTTTTATGACTTTTACCGCACTGAGCGTGGTGAATATACACCAGAGCGATCATCAGCAGATTTAACTACACACCCAACATTAAGCAGCAATGTGCGTTTTATGAACTTTTATCCATTTAACGATATTGAGACTATTTCACCACGTCCATTACTGTTTGTTGCCGGTGAACACGCTCACTCATTTGAGTTTAGCCAACAAGCCTATGATTTAGCTGCTGAACCTAAACAATTATTGGTTGTACCAAATGCAGGTCATGTTGATTTATATGATGATGTGGGTTTAATTCCATTCACTAAAATTGCTGAATTTTTCAAAGCAAGTCTTTAACTAAAACGTGTCATGGTAACGAATGGGACATAGGGATATGCTCATTCGTTTTTTATACCAATTCGCTTAATTAACTATTATTGCCCATTGGTATTATATGTAGCCGGCTATTTAGCCGTTGCTAAAAACGCCTCAACATCTCGTTTTGGTGATAAACCAAAAAAACGAGAATACTCACGAGAAAATTGTGAAGGGCTTTCGTAGCCAACCTTAAAAGCAGCACCTGACGCATCCATACTCTCGCCAACCATCAACCTTCTTGCTTCCATTAACCTTAAACGCTTTTGATATTGCAACGGACTCATTGAAGTTAGATCTCGAAAATGATGGTGAAAAGTCGATTTACTCATTTTCGCAAGACCCGCTAAGTCCTCTACACTCAAGGGTTGATCATAGTTTTCTTTTAACCATTTAACACTACGTGCAATTCTCAGCCCTTGGCTACCTGTCGATACTATATGGCGAAGCTCCGCCCCATGCTCACTATTAAGTACACGCCAAAAAATTTCGCGTTTAATTAATGGCGCAAGCACTGGCATAGACTCCGGATCATCAACCAGCTCAATTAATCGTGTAAAAGCGTTAAGTAGTGGCTCTGTCATCTCACCTAAAGTCATTCCCTTATTGAGTGATTGCTTGTTTAATTTGTCGAGCGGTATTTGCGAAATCAGTTCACCTAACATAGCCAAATCAAGCTTTAACACTAAGCCTAAATAAGGTGCGTCGTCTTTTGCTTCAAGAACTTGCATTTTTGCAGGCAAATCAATTGAGGTAATCAAATACTTGTGTGGGTCATACTTGAACACATCTTCGCCCAAGGTCATGCTTTTTGCCCCTTGTAGCACCAGTGCAATACTTGGTTCAACCACACACATTGAACAAGAGGTGGCGGCCTGTGTTTGTCGATAAAAAAACAAATCCTCAATCACGCTATCAGCGGTTTCTTGCTGGCCAATAAGCGGCGCAATCTTATCTGCTAAACCAGCACTCATTTTAGCAATAGCATCATAATCTGAATGCATAACCAACCCAATTAAATTCAAGATACTTAACTATACGCTCGGTTATACAATATTGACCAGTGGTAAATTTACCGGTTCGGACTAATAGGCAATAACTTGCGTGCATTGTACTTTTTAAAGGCACAGTTTTTAGCCAAAATTAAGATTCGTTCGGTTACAAACACATGGAGAAAAGTATGAAGTATATTATCGGTACCCTTATCTTAACGATGAGTGCATTTAGTCATGCAGAAAACGCCTCTTCACAACGTTTAGAATTACCGCAAATCACAGTGCAAAAAAATGGCACTCAGTACCCAATGACTGGGCTCGACAAGTATTTCACGGGCAAAGTACGCGTCGAGCCTAGTTTCCAAGCTCATGGCGAAGCGAAAGCCGCTGGTGCCATGGTAACCTTTGAGCCCGGCGCTCGAACAAACTGGCACACCCACCCTGTTGGCCAAACCTTAATTGTTACATCAGGTATGGGCTGGGTTAATCAGTGGCATGGACAACCTCAGGTTATAAAACCAGGTGACGTTGTACATATTCCTGCTAATGTTAAACATTGGCACGGTGCTACAGATAAAACAGCCATGATGCACTTAGCTATTCAAGAATCAAAAGACGGTAAGGTTGTTGATTGGTTAGAGCCAGTAACAGATAAGCAATATTTAAAAAAGCAGTAAAGATGGTAAGTGAAATGCAAATAAAGTTCACCAGTAACGGCAAAACTATGCAAGCGACTCTAGAAAGTAACAATGCCGCTAAGCATTTTTATCAACTTCTACCACTGACTCTAAAGGTAGAAGACTTTGCCAATGCTGAGAAAATTGCCACTTTACCAGAGAAATTAAATCTACAAGGCTTACCTGCTGGCACCGATGCCGACGCAGGAGACATCACTTATTACGCACCTTGGGGTAACCTTGCGCTCTTTTATAAGCAGCAAAGTTATGCGAATGGTCTGATAAAACTTGGCAAAATAACGGGCGATAGTCAGTTTTTTAAAAGTTTAGGCCAAGCGGATGTCACTATAGAGCCCTTGTAGTAGATACTAACTCTCCAGTTAGCAAAGCTGCTTCTGTACGCCACAAAGCAGCTTTTTTATTGCCTGACTTTATCTGCCCAGTGCTTTTAAAACATCACGAGCAAAATCATGCTCACTAAAGCCTTTAAGCCCTGCAAGGTCGTACCCTCGCCTTACAATAACTAACTGCTCGCTTGGAATGATCACTAAAAATTGACCACGGTTGCCTCGCGCTGCAATGGTATCGTTTGGTAACTCAGGAAAACGTTCGTTATAAAGCCACCACTGTGCACCGTATCCCGGTGCCGTTACAGGGGGTTGAGCTGAGGCAGGTTTACTAATATAACTTAACCAGTCTTTTGGTAATATTTGCTCACCTTGCCAGCGGCCATTATTCAGGTGTAATAGCCCCAAGCGAGCAAGATCCCGAGAAGTAGTCCACACTTGCGATGACAAAATAAAGTCACTTTGCCAATCTGACTCTAAAAACGTGTGCTGCATGCCGATTTTATCGAGTAAGTTGTCATATGGGTAACGCAAGTAGCTCGCCTCATCGTTAAACGTTTCTCGTAAGGTACGTAACGCTAACATAGTGTCATTATTAGCGTATTTCCAACGGCTACCAGGCTTAACTTCTAACGCAGTATGCGTTGCAGTATCAGACACTAAACCGCCGCCCATATAGACACGATCCGTACGATTGCCCGCTTTATTACTGTCTAAGCCCGATGCCATATGAAGCAAGTTTTCAAGGATAATTTCGCCACGAGGGTCAAGCGGGTGAGACCAGCTTTCAAGCCCCGCAGGCTTAGTAACATCAAGTCGTTTTTGTGCTACCGCCACACCAATGATGCTCGCGCCAATACTTTTTGCAACAGACCAAGTACGCTGGGCAGTTTCAGGTGTAAAACCTGCTTTATATTGCTCTGCTAGAATCGCCTCAGGGCTTGCTATTAAAATTGCTGAAGTTCGTGCGCCTTCACCATAATGACGAGTAAAAGCCTGTGCAATAACCTCATCAAGCGCCTTATTGCCCGTCGCATTATTAACACCATTTAGCGTTTGCCAAGGCTTACCATCATCCTTTTGGTGGGCTAAGTTTTCTTTAAACGGTGCTTGCACGAGTGTTGCAGCTTTAAGGCTTGCCCCTACGGGTAAATCAACACAGCCTAAACGAGGCCGCCAAACCGATATACGTTGCTTATCTTTATCGTAATCAACAATGACTCGTTTATGCTCAGTATCAATGTTCGCTTTTAGTGTTTTTACAGTATCTGCAATTCAAGGATAAATACCGGTAAGTTCATCAATATCGATTTGATCTTTGCTTTTGCCAGCGTTAAACGTGGCACTACAGGTAAAATTGGCGACGTACCCAGCGGCATAAGCGTTCAAGGTTGTATCTGTTTCTTCGCTACAAACAAAAAAGCTAGTGCACAACAACGTACTCAGGAAGGTTATTTTTTTCATTATTACTCCATGGAGGCCAAAGAGTTTAAGTTAGCAAAAGAAAAAAATAATGATATGTTTTTACGGCAGTATTCGCTCTTTAAGCGATAAATCACCGAATAAAAAAGGAACAACAAAAAACGCCATACTGGGTATGGCGTTTGGCTTACTCAATCTAAAAATTATTTAAAATGTCGAGGCATCAATTACATAACGATAGCGCGCTTTTTTCTCCACCACACTTTGCCATGCATTATTGATTTCAGAGGCTTTGATTAACTGGGTTGCTGGCAGAATATTATTCTTAGCGCAGTAATCAACAACTTCTTGCGTTTCTTGCATATTACCAATTAACGAAGCATTAAAGTTTACGCGGCTTGCAGCCAATGCTAATGCATTCATGTTTAATGAAAACTCTTCTGGCATACCCACTTGGGTATACGTGCCGAATGGTTTTACTAATGAAGCATATTTAGCAATATCATATTTCACTGGCAAGGTATTAATTAAATAATCAAGCTGCGACTTATGCTCGTTGTAAGCGTCTTCACCGTCAACAACAACCACTTTAGCGCCAAAGGCTTTAATATCGGCTACTTTGTCTTTTGAGCTTGTGAACGCATAGACATCAGCACCTTGTGACACAGCCAATTTAACAGCTAAGTGCCCAAGCCCACCAATACCAACAACACCTACTTTATCGCCTTTTTTCAAGTTAAATTTAAGCAACGGAGAATACGTTGTAATGCCGGCACATAATAAAGGAGCAGCATTCTCTAAACTAATGTTTTCAGGAATATGCACTGCAAAATGATCGCGAACAACAATGTTATTCGAGTAACCACCTTGTGTGATACCTGTCGGTGAGCGCTCATCAGGGTAGCCATAAGTGAATTTTGTTTCTGGGCAATATTGCTCGCCTTGATCTTTACAGCTATTACAGTCAAGACAGCTATCAACCATACAGCCTACACCAGCACGGTCGCCCACTTTAAACTTAGTCACATTCTTACCGACTGCTGTTACGATACCTGCAATTTCATGACCTGGTACTTGAGGGTATTGCTGTGCGCCCCAATGCCCTTTCATCTGATGAATATCTGAGTGGCAAATACTGGCGAATTTAATTTCGATTAAAATATCGTTATCGCCAACTGGGCGTCTTTCGAACTCCCATGGTTTTAGTAAGCCTGAATTATCAAAAGCCGCATAGCCACGAGATTTTATATTGCCATTTGCAAGCTGCTCAGATGATGCTGCAAATGAAGGCGCCGCAAAGCCACCTAATAACAGGCCTGCACCTAAAGCTGAACTCGTTTTAATAAAGTTACGACGTGATAAGTCTTGCGTTTCATGTTTGTCACACATTTCAATGTACCTTATGCTAAATAATCTTCATCTGAAACAGCTTCGAACCAGTCAACAGGTTTACCATCGAGTGCTTCTTGAACTGCTACATGCTTCATTGCACTATCAGCAGTCGCACCATGCCAGTGACGTTTTCCGCAGTTACACCAAATTAAATCACCTGGATTGATGACTGTTTTCTCACCACCCTCGCACTGTGTCCAACCTTGACCTTCTGTAACTAATAAAACTTGGCCGAGTGGATGAGAATGCCAATTTGTACGAGCTCCTTTTGAAAACTCCACCACAGCAACACCAACGCGAGCAGGTGCTGGTGCATTAAATAAAGTACTGATTTGCACTTTACCTGTGAAACATTCTGCTGGCCCTGCGATTGGATCTTGAGAACCTGACTTAATTACTTGCATATCGTTTGTTTGCGCTGAATCACTCATATGTTTCTCCTTGGGTTGCTTAGGTTTTGGTCTACTATTTCAGTCTAAAGCATCGCGAAAAACCATAAATGCCTGAAGCTCGCGCTTTCTTGCCTATTTGTGTAAAAAAGTTTTTAAAGCCTTTAAACCTTTTTTATCAGCACTTGCGACTAAGCTAATAACACCACACATATAAAAAGGGAAGAACCATGTTAAGTACAGTAAAAACACTCTCACTAATTGCCGCAGGCTTATTATCAGCGCAAACATTTGCTTGGGGTGATATGCCACTACAAGAAACTAAAAACTTAACGCTAGATGCAGCCTCATTAAGCGCTTTAAAAGTAGAAGCGGGTTCTGGCTTTTTACACATTACCGGTAGTGACAGTGATGAAGTAACCGTTAAAGCCGAGATTTATCAAGAAAAGCCTCATGATGAATACTGCTTAAACCTTGAAGCCAAAGGCAATAACGCAGCACTTAGTGCAGGCCAGTGCGATTACCATACCAATAAGCAAACTCGCATTGATTTAACCGTTGCTATCCCTCGCTCATTTAATGTAAATGTGCACGATGGCTCTGGTGAAATTATCATTAGCAAAGTTGCGAATACTGTGATCAACGATGGTTCAGGTTCAATTACCGCAAATGACATTACAGGCACATTAGAAATCAATGATGGTTCGGGTAGCATAGATGCACGTAATATCAGCCGTGATATTAAAATTCATGACGGCTCAGGTAATATTGATGTTGCCAACGCACAGGGCAATATTGAAGTACACGATGGCTCTGGTGGTATCGAGTTAAATGATATTTCGGGTGATGTTGTCGTTTCAGATGGCTCAGGCAGCATTCGCGTTGATACTGCAGCAAACTTTGAGTTACTAAGTGATGGCTCTGGCTCAGTAAAAGTAACCAACATTGCAGGCAAAACCAAGATGTAAGCTCACGCTTTTATAGTTTTTAGCAACTAAAATGCCTTCCTTTGCGAAGGCATTTTAAATTGTAATTACCAATCTTTATTAGCATTTTTACAAGGGCTTAGGTATCCTTTAGGAAACGTTTAAGGAACTGCTATTTAAAAGGATAGCCTGATATGAAAAAGCCACTCGCCGCCTTACTAACTGGCCTTGTTTTAACAGGTTGTACAGGACTAACAACTGAACAACAAACGGCCATTGATAACTTAACCCCTTGCGAGAAAATTAACGCCCTATTAGGTGCTTACGACAACCGCTTTGAAGGCTTAAAACGTAGCCGTGTAAATACTAAATACATGGAAACATGGACAGCGAAATACAATCTTATTGCCGATAACTGTCAAATCACGGCGCTTGATAAAGACAATGTTACCTACCGCTGTGTAGGCAACTACGAGCAACAGCAACAAGCTGTCGCTGATCACACCCGTGCGGTTAATTTTACCCAAGCTTGTTTAGCGGGTAATAATTGGCATCAAACACAAAAAGAGTCAGCTGAATCGTTACGCACTACGTTTGTGCTTGACGAAAACAACCCTGTTATCTCAATTCATTCGGGTAAAACCCTATCACGCAAACAGCCTTGGTCTACCACTCTTGAAATTGGTAAGCCAATTGAAGGTAAGTAATACACTCATGAAGGCTACATTAGCCTTCACATCACTATGACAAAATCAAAAAAACCAACCAGCCAATTTAAAACAGATTGCATCGGTCAATGTCATCGCCTAAAAGGCTATTGCACTGGCTGTGGTCGCAGTAATGATGAAATTTTTGATTGGATCATTTTATCCGAACAAGAAAAGCAAGCGATTTTAAATACTCCTCGCCCTGACATAAAAGCGAAATAGTTCTGACACCCAAGCGTCATTAAAGCTTGTTAGCCTGATTCAAACTGACCATCAGGTAACGATAATGACCGCTATTTTTGTAATTAACTTAGCAAGCTCTACTGAACGATTAAACCGTGTTAGCCATGAGCTAAATGCACAAAATTTGGCATTTGAACGCCTTGATGCAATTGATGGTAGAGAGCTGTCTGATACAGAGATAACCAAGCACTATAGTGCTGATTTAAACCTAAAAAAATACCATAAGCCCTTGAGTAAAGGTGAAATTGGCTGTTACCTGAGTCACAGAAAAGCATGGCAAACCATTGTCGATAGGCAATTAGATTACGCCATTATTTTAGAAGATGACTTTGTTCTCGACCGCTCTATTCACAGTGCAATTGAAAACATTAGTACATTAAAACAGCCTTGGCAGCTAATAAAATTGGCCGCTTATAAAGACCGAAGTCGGGAAATTGCCTTTACAAAACACCTTGCTGATGAGCAACACTTAGTCATTCATAAAAAGCTTATGTCTGGCTGCTGTGCAACTGCTGTTAGTTTTGAAGGTGCAAAAGCGCTGTTAAAAGCCACAGCCACATTTGGCCGCCCCGTTGACTGCGATTTACAACATGTGTGGGAAACCGGTGTTTATGGATACTCTTTGCTGCCCTACCCAGTGTCACAACCCGATAATTCACAAAGCGATATTCGGGATAGATCAACCAAAGTTAAAAAGTCGTTTTGGCGACGTAAAAAACAGCAACTTCATAGTGCACTACTAAACACAAAGTACACAAAGCAGTTTGTAAAAGCGCAGCTAGTACCGAACAAAAAGAAAGGAGCCGCAGCTCCTCTCTTACCAATAAAAAATCATTAACGATTTATTTAGCTTGCCTATTATTTTGCCTGGTTTGGGTGGTCAACCCCCATCCACGCTTTAAACAATGCCATTTGAGCTGGTGTTGCATCTTTTAATGCTTTGACCTTTTTCTCTTTATCAAAGTCTTCGCTAAGTGTTAGCGTTGTGCTTTGTAATGCATCGCGTCGAATGAAATCAACAGTCACTGTGTCGCCTGCTTTAAACGTTTCGAGGCTGGCTGTTAGGTCTTTACCGACATGCTTTTTGTTAAACGCCACAATTTTGTCATCAGTCGTTAAGCCCGCTTGCCATGCAGCGCCACCACGGCGAACATGAGTTAGGGTTAATAACTCACCGCTGTTTTTTGCAAACGAATCAATACTAGGTACTGATTTTGCGCCTTCAGGGCGAATTAACCCTAAGCCTACTTTTGCAAGTAGCTCATCAAAGTCGATAGCAGCTGGCTCATCCACATTCGCTTGCCACCAAGCGCTATAATCACGACCTGTAAGCTCTTTTAAAATTGCTTTAACATCATCTGGCGTAAAACCATCAGGTAAACGATGCTTGTTATAAAGCGCGCGGTGAACGTCGCGGTAACTGATTTTGCCATCGCTTTTTTCAAGCAAATCAATATCAAGCGCCATTGAAATCAATGCACCTTCTAAATAGATATTGGTGCTGTAGTTGCGTGCATGATCGCCGCCTTGGTTGATCCACTTATCAAAGCTTGTTTCAGTTGCGCTTTGTACTTCGCGACCCGGTGTTTGTAAGTGACGATTAACAGTTTTCGTTAGCGTACCGAAGAACTCATCGGTTGTTTCAATGCCAGCGCGCACCATTAAGTGATCTTCAAAGTAGCTGGTTGAGCCCTCTGCAATCCATAATGTTTTCGCGTAGTTAATGTTTGTATAGTCATACGGCGCAATACCTTTAGGGCGGTATGCTTTTACGTTCCAAGTATGAATAAATTCGTGAGCTGCGGTGCTGATAAACGCAAGGTAATCTTTACGAGAACCAAAACGGTCACGTGGGCGCTGGATAATTGTTGAGTTTAAATGCTCTGTTGCACCGCCTGCACCTGACGTAGCATGTACCATAAACACATAACGCTCATACGGGTAGTTATCCCAAATTACGTTGCCCGTTGTCACTAGCTTTTTAAGGTCAGTTAGCATTTGATCTACATCGTAGTTGCCTTCACCCCAAATAACGAGCTCATATTCACGGCCATCAACAGTGAACTTGTGTAGCTCATTGATACCCGTTTCGATTGGTGAATCAACTAAAATATCGTAATCAGCGGCCTTAAAGCTGTGTTTAGAGCCCGCATTTTCCATACCCGATACTGAGCGCCATTCTTTTGGTACATTTAGCTCAACTTTAACTGGGTCTTGGCGGAATGATTCGCTGAACATGAAAAAGCCAGATGCATCAATGAAGGCATGACTGTCATCAATATGACGAGCACGTTTACCTAGCTCGTTAGCGTAAACTTGGTAATCTACATTGACTTGAGTAGGTTCGTTTAAGTGAACACGCCAAGTGCTGTGGTCAATTTTTTCCCACTTTAAAGCCTTACCATCATCATCTTTTGCTTCGAAAAAGCGCACACCATTGGCAAGATTTAAAATTTCGTAACGGCCAGTACGCCAAGCTGGAAGTTTAATATCTAAATGTGCTTGTGCAGTTTGCGGAAACTCAACACTAACATTACCTAAATGGTGCTCAGGCTGAGTGATAGACAGTGAGTAGTTCACATCTGCGAACGCACTACTAGAACAGGCCGCCAGAATAGACATTGCCAAAAACTTTTTCATAACAACTCTTTTTATTACTATCAAAATTGCGAAATAGCCTAACAATTGCGAGAAAAAATGTGAATTAAAAACCGATAAACAGCCATTGCAACAAGTTTGATAGACAAAATAGCTAAGTTTTTGACTTGGAACCTACATTTCGTATTAATTTGTTGTAAACTTAGCTAATAGAAATTTGAATTTTTGATGGCGGTATTACTAGGTGCAGCAACAGCATGATGTTCTTAATAAAAAGTTAAAGCAAGCGATCGACGCTCGAACAGTGGTCGAAGATGCGCGCAAACATCAAGTTGAAGTTCTTTCTCAGTTTGCAGCGAAATTATCGCTAAGCTGTAAAGGACTAGACATTGAACTAGACAATCGTTTAGCGAAATTTAGAAATGCCCTTAAAAAAGGGGTTAAATTCGAATTACTCACCCCCTTTATCGATGATGTGCTTGGCCTGTTAAAACAACAAGAAACTAAGCAAATGGCACTGCAACGTGAGCTAAATGAAAGCGTCACTGACGCAGGCAAGCAGCTGCAAAAAGTACGAGGCTTGCCTGAAGATGCACGTCGTTCGCTACGTTACTTACTTGACCACGAATTAAATAATATTCAGTCTAATCATGACTTTGTGCCACTACTTTCAAAGCTGATTTTAATTTATCATCAAGCCTTACAAGCCAAGCTTGCAACAACAAATACAGCTGAGGCGCAAATAAGACCAGAGCTTGCCACACAGCTGCTCTCTCTTGCCAATGACTTAGTCCTCGAAGATGAAAGTGCCGAGCAAATTAAAACTATCAAAAGTAAAATAACCCAAAATGATAGTGTTGACGATCTGCTTGATTCTGCACTGAATATTATCAGCATCGTTACGCGCAATATGAGCAAAGAGCGCCAATCAGCGCAAAGCTTTTTGATCTCATTAAATCAAACAATCGAAGATTTACATCATTCAATTGTTTCTACTAGTAAGCATTCAGAATCTCTGAGCGCTGAATACGACACGCTTAACAAGCAAATCGAAAGCAAAATTAAAAACCTGCATACGCAAACACAGCAAGCGACGTCTATTTCTTCGCTTAAAGAGCTTGTAGAAGAAGAATTAAAATCATTAAGTGATGATTTAATCGCAAAAGAAAAGCTAGAACAAACAGAACGCGAAAACTTACTCGCTAGCTTTAACGATATTAATAGCCGCATTAGTCATTTAGAAACCAAGCTTTCGACCTATAAGCAGCGCCTAAATGAGCAGCGCTTTAAAAGCTTACTCGATGGCCTAACTAAGTTGCCAAACCGTGCAGCGTTTGATGAACGCTTTAATCATGAGTTTAACTTATTTAATGTCCAAGAATCAGACATTACCTTTGTAGTGATTGATGTAGACCACTTTAAATCAATCAATGACCAATATGGCCACAGTGCCGGTGATAAAACACTGCAAGTAATTGCTAAAGCATTACAAAAATCAATTCGTAAATCAGACTTTATTGCCCGTTACGGCGGCGAAGAGTTTGTGTTACTAATGAGTGGAATGTCGATTGAAAATGCCACTGTGCCACTTGAAAAATTGCGCAAAACAATTCAAGGCATTCCGTTTAAATTTAAAAATAAGCAAGTAGAAATCACCATTTCTCTTGGTGCAACCCAGTTGAAAAAAGGTGATACCCCGCTGATTGCCTTTGACCGTGCAGATGAAGCACTATACAAAGCCAAGAACGAGGGACGAAATAGAGTTTGCATTAGCAAATAAAGGTCTCATCTAGTATGTGAGGTCTTTGACACACAATGATAAAGGCTCATAGACGAGCCGGGAGAGTGCTTATGTTAAAACAACTGAATCCTACAGGTGTACTGGATTTACTATCGCAACTAGAAGTTGATCTACTCGAACAATCATCCACCAGCGAGCGCTATAAATTATTTAGGAACTGTGTGCTCGCGGTTCTCAATGTGGGCAGCCACACCGATTCAAGCTTAGAAATTTATAATAAATACGAAGACTTTGATATTCGCTTATTAAGCCGCGAACGCGGCATTAAGATCGAACTTGAAAATCCACCAGAATCTGCCTTTGTTGATGGCGAAATTATTACCGGTATTCATGAACATATCTTTTCGGTTATTCGCGATATTCTGTTTATTTGTCAAAAATACGAAAAAGATTTAACAGAGCAAAAAGCCATTACTCATATGGTATTCGATATGCTGCGAAACGCAGGCGCACTGAGAGTAAATAGTGATCCAAGCATGATAGTTTGTTGGGGCGGCCACTCTATTAACGAAGTGGAATACAAATACACCAAACAAGTTGGCTATGAGCTTGGCCTTCGTGGCTTAAACATTTGTACCGGCTGTGGCCCTGGTGCAATGAAAGGTCCGATGAAAGGCGCAACCATTGGCCATGCCAAGCAACGTATTACGAATAATCGTTACTTAGGTTTAACCGAGCCAAGTATTATTGCCGCTGAGCCACCTAACCCGATTGTAAATGAGCTGGTGATTTTGCCTGATATCGAAAAGCGTTTAGAAGCATTCATTCGTACAGCTCATGGCATTATTATCTTCCCAGGTGGGGCGGGTACCGCAGAAGAGCTGTTATACCTTTTAGGTATTTTGCTACACCCAGATAACGAAAAACAATGTTTACCAGTGATCCTTACTGGCCCTAAAGAAAGTGAAAACTACTTTATTGAGCTGTGTAAATTCGTTGAGAAAACTCTCGGTAAAGCGGCGCTAGATAAGTTTGAAGTGATCATCGATGATCCAGAGCGAGTTGGTAAAACGCTTAAAGCAAAGATGGCTGAAGTACGCGAATACCGTAAAAGCCAAGGCGATGCTTACTACTTTAACTGGACATTAAAAATCGATAATGATTTCCAACAGCCGTTTGCACCAACTCATGCTAATATGTCGAGCTTAGATTTACATTTAGATCAACCAACTCAGCAACTCGCAGCTAATTTACGCCGTGCGTTTTCAGGCATTGTAGCTGATAATGTTAAAGACGAAGGCTTACAAGCCATCAAACAACATGGCCGCTTTGTGCTAAGTGGTGAACCTGCGCTTATGGCTGATATGGACAAACTACTGGCAGCATTTGTTGAGCAAGGCCGAATGAAGTTGCCTGGCAGTAAGTATATTCCTTGCTATGAGATCAAAGCCTAACAGGAGCCTATGTGACAACCCAATTACTTTTAATAGATGCGCTAAATCTTATTAGGCGCATCTATGCTGTTGATAGTAATCAGAGTCATCACAGTGAAGAACATATGATAAAAGCAAGCTGTGCCCGAGTGGCACATGCTTGCAAAAAGTTACGCCAGCAAACGAATGCAACTCACGCGATTGCCGTGTTTGATGGTGAAAGAAGTTGGCGTTATCACTACTTTGAGGCCTACAAAAGCACTCGTTCACCAATGCCTGACACCCTCAAGCAAAACTTATCATGCTTTAAACAAGCAATTGAAGACACTGGCATTGTGGTGTTTTCACCTGATAATGATGAAGCCGACGATATAATTGCTACTCTTGCTTACAAGGCCGCAACTAATAATGTGCCTTCTACCATCGTTTCGACAGATAAAGGGTTTTTGCCGTTTTTATCTGAGCAAATTGCAATATTTGATTACTTCAAAAAACAGTATATTGAGCTTGAAGATATCAAGCAGCGCTTTGATGTACCAAAGCATCGGCTTGCTGATTTTTGGGCTTTAGCTGGTGATAAAACCAATGATATTCCGGGCGTTAAAGGGATAGGTAATAAGTCGGCGCAGCAATTAATAAACGATTATGAGTCGATAGAAGCGGCCATGAACGATGATGAGCTAAACCCGACTCTTAAACGTAAGCTGAGTTCAGAAATGGACATGTTCGTAATTTCAAAAAACCTTGTTATGCTGCGTACCGATATTAACTTAGGCTTTAGTTTAAAGCAGTTAAGGCTCAATTAGTCGCAATCTCGTAGCGCAGTTTGCCAACTGAGCGTATACTGAAAATTCGCGTTAGTTTTATAGAGTTACACATGTTTAAAAAGGTTTTCCAATATCTGGTACTTGGGTTAGGTGTTTATGCACTGATAGCAACCCTAGTGATCACTTTTTATAAAGATGATCCGCAAGCCATGATCTGGCAAGACCGTGAAGCTTTTAATAAACGCTATATCGCAAAACTATCGATTGATAAGCCTGAAAACCTGAATGCGGTGCTTGATTATTTAGGTAGCCCCGATCTAACCTATGCAAAACGAGTCGAAGACAATGTTTGGCAGATTATTTTTTACCGCACTCAGCATGTTAAATCTGATGGCATAACCACCATCGATGAATGCACAGGCCTACTATTTAAAAATGGTCAGCTGGTATTATGGGGGCCAAGTGCCTATGAAAGCTATCAACAAGAAACCTAACCGCTTATGATGGAAAACGTGACGCCACGGGAATTGGCACGCTTATTTGATAGTACACACCAGCTACTTAAGCTTTATCATCAAAAGCAAAAATGGTCACAAATTTTCCCTTTATTAAGTAACCTAGCTGAGCGTTATTACCTGCTGTATCAAGCCTGCCCAAAAGGTATGCAAGCACAACTAAGCTTGTATGTACCGAACCATGGTTACACCACAAACTTAGTTGTAAACCAATGTGTTGTAGCCTGCATTTTGTGCCGCAGCCTAAACTACAACCAAGCCATTAGCGAACAAATTATTAGCTGCTGTTTAGCCAATTACCTCTGCGTGCAATCACAAAGTAATAAGTTAGCGGCAGGACAGACCCTGACGGCTCAAGATAAGAAGCTTTGGCAGTGTCGCCACCAATTAGCAGCAAAGTTACTAAAAGACTCAGGCCCACATACGCTTTCTATTCAGCATTTATTAGCGCGTTTAAATAAATATAAGCAAGCACTCTTAAGCGCGCCGAAAATTATGATTTACGATGGCGCAACAACCTTAGTTGCTTTGGCTAATATTATTGCCATGAATACGACTTACCGGGAGTCGGGTGGTCACATTAGTGTGCACAAAGCCTTAGCTGATATTTATTTACGCACCCCTAATGAATTTGCCCAAAATGCTATAAAAGCACTGATTGCGCATATTGGCCCTTACATTCCGGCCAGTGAAGTAAAGTATGCCGAACAAATACTTATTTATTTAGCCACAGATGAACACGGCCGCCATATATTGGTTGATGCCAGCCGCCCTGAAAAAATTCGTTGGCATCGCTTTAAAGCGAGCTTAACTATTTTTGACAAACAAAGACATTGTAAAGACACTCGTTTGCTGTACACAGTTTGGTTTAGTGAAAACATTAACTTTGCTGAGTCACAGCCAATAAATCAGCAGCGAAGGCAGCACTATTTAGAGCTAATTAGTTCTTTAAAAGTATCGCAAGAATATAGCTACCGTGGCTTAAATAAACTTTTAAGTCCCTACCCTGAATTGATAACCCAGCTTACTGTTGCCTCTAAACCCTATAATAAAGAGCAGCAAAGAGCTAAAGACTTGCGCCATTGTTTATCTATGGTCGGGTACGATAACGCCCCTGCGATTATCCAAAAAGTATTATTTCAACGCTTGGTTGCAACCACCTCTCACCCGCTTTTTCAGCATATCTCTAAGCGCCTTGAGAATATGGTACGCATTATTCAGGCGCTATTTAAGCACACCGATTCTATTCAATTTGAGCAAGTTACTTTGCCCTTATATGCCTATGTTTTATACCTTTGCGAACATCAAGCAACCAGTATTTCTCGTAAAACTGTATTTGAGCAGGCCGAAGAACAGGTAATAAGCCCACCACTTGCCTGTTTGTTTGGCGTTAGTCACTTAAACCAAGAGCCACTAACGGCGTATTTAAATCAACTGATTGGCGATAACAGTTGGACACAGTATTTACTTGGTAGTGAGCAACATAAAAAACAAACTCTCGATATCAATGAAAAACATTGGGTCGCAATTAAGCTATTTACTTATTATGTTTTTCAACCCAAAGCGTTATTTAGTAGTTGGCAAGAACAGATTATTTTCGACAGCTTATCGGCTGCTGGTTGGCAATCAAAAGCAGATTTTTATGCATATCTGAAAAACTGTGAATTTGCAGACAATTTTTAGAATGTGATGTTAAAAAGTGCGAAAACGTTAAATAAATATGAACTTTAGTCTGTTTATAGTCAGTATTCACAGGATAAACTGGCAAAAAGCTGAATAAATTGCTATAAAAGCCGCTTAAATTTTCAAACACATCCACGTAAACCCTCTAACAAGTAAATCGCATGCTATTTCGCGATAAGTTTACGTGTTTATCTACTCATAAATAGGAAAAGTAAATGGCTAAACAAACCATCACAGTGATCAAAGGCGACGGCATTGGTCCTAGCATTATTGATTCAGCACTTGAGATCCTTAAAGCTGCAGGTTGCGATTTTGATTATGAATTCGTTGATGCTGGCCTTGCTGCCCTAGAAAAAACTGGTGAGTTACTTCCGCAAGAAACAATCGACACAATCGCGCGTAACAAGATCACTTTAAAAGGTCCTTTAACTACTCCGGTTGGTGAAGGTTTCACTTCAATCAACGTAACTTTACGTAAAAAGTTTGGCCTTTACGCTAACGTTCGTCCTGTTAAATCATTCGCAGGTACACAAGCTCGTTACGACGACATCGATATCATCACTATTCGTGAAAACACTCAAGGTATGTACTCAGGTCTTGGCCAAGTGGTTTCTGAAGATGGTAACGAAGCAGAAGCAATGTCAAAAATCACCCGTGAAGGTGCAGAAAAAATCGTTACTTTTGCATACGAACTAGCGGTACGTGAAGGCCGTAAAAAAGTAACTGCTGTACACAAAGCTAACATCCTTAAATCAACATCTGGTTTATTCTTAAAAGTTGCACGTGAAGTAGCTGAGCGTTACCCACAAATCGAATCAACAGAAATGATTGTTGATGCAACTTGTATGAAACTAGTTATGACTCCTGATGAGTTTGATGTAATTGTTACTACAAACTTATTCGGTGACATCCTGTCTGACCTATGTGCTGGCCTTGTTGGTGGTTTAGGTATGGCTCCTGGCGCAAACATCAGTGAAGATGCAGCAATCTTCGAAGCTGTACACGGTAGCGCACCAGACATCGCTGGTAAAAACCTTGCAAACCCAACTTCAGTGATCTTAGCATCTATCCAAATGCTAGAGCACCTAGGTATGGGCGACACTGCAGAGCGCATCCGCAGCGCAGTTGCTGATGTTATCAAATCAGGCGACCGTACAACTCGCGACCTAGGCGGCAGCCACGGTACTACAGACTTCACTCAAGCTGTAATTGAGCGTCTATAAAAAACATTTGTTTAAGGCTTATGACAAGCTAATAACCCTTAAACACCTCCTTACCAAAAGCCAGTCTACGACTGGCTTTTTTATTCTCTCTACTTAATTGAATACTTAAATGGACATCCACTTTTATTTTTTAGCTTATTTGGACATCCACTTTTATCTTTTTAGTAAAACCTCAACATAAAACTAGACACCCACTTTAACCACTACACTTCCACAAGACTAACTAGACATCCAACTTAAAATTTCTCACTTCTCAAAATTATGGCTAAACTTGTATTGTTCAACTCAAGGAGGAGAAGAGCATGGCAACCCCGCGTAGAAACTTAATTAGCGTTTCAAACACACCTTACTATCACTGCATTTCACGCTGCGTTCGTCGCGCTTATTTGTGTGGACAAGACCCACTTACGGGTCGTTCATATGAACATAGGCGGGGTTGGGTTGAAAAGAAACTACTTCAACTTGGCAGGATATTTTGTATTGATATTTGCGCCTATGCTGTAATGAGTAATCACACTCATCTGGTTCTTCACATTGATATAGCAAAAGCTAAGCGTCTAAATAATAAAGCGATTCTTATTAGATG